>JAGRHA010000340.1 GCA_020445205.1 Gammaproteobacteria bacterium | reverse complement strand
CGGGAACTTGAAGCGCTTCATGGTGCCGTTGCGGAACTTGATGGTCCACATGATGGAATCGGTGCCACGCAGCGGCTGAACCGATGCGCCGAGCGGAACGATGTCAGCATACGGACGTGCTTCGATGGCGTTCTGCGGGCAGATCTTGATGCAGGAGTAGCACTCCCAGCACTGCTCCGGCTCCTGGTTGTACGACTTCATGGCATGGCCGGTTTCAGAACCGTCCTTGTCCAGTTTCATCAAGTCGTGCGGGCAGATATACATGCACGCCGTCTTGTCGTGGCCCTTACAGCCATCGCACTTATCGGTACGTACGAATGAAGGAATCGATGATTTCTCCTGAGGTTACACTGCAGTGTTGAGGCCGCCCGGGGGCGACATTTCGCTAAGAAACCCGTCGGTGCGAACATGCTCGTTCCGGCGGCTTCTATTCTGATGGCCCTGCGTGTCTGGCAACCGGGCTTCCGGATAGCCGACCTGCTGCCAGACAAATGCGCTCGTTTTTGCGAACACGGGCGCCCGGCGGGGCCTCGGGGTGGGTAAACATAGTTATCGCAAGGAAAAAAGGCCAAACAGTTTTACGGCCGGATGGCATAAATTAGCCTTATTTCTTTTTCTAATACAGCAGATCAAAATGTTGTTTTCCAAGACAAATTTTGGTCGTGCATCATTGAGGTGCGCGATCATACGGACGTGACCTGTACGTGCCTATAACAAAGAGGTCGAGATCGACCTGGAGACACCCGCCATGCCATCCGCTGTCCCAGACGCCGAATTGCTGCTTGCTCCCGGCTGCGTGCACTGCCCCGTGGTACTCGCCGCGCTCACCGACGAGCTCAAGCGGGGCCGGCTGGGTCGTGTCGACGTCGTCAGTATCGTCGCCCATCCCGAACTTGCCGCCGAACGCGGGGTACGCGGCGTACCCTGGTTCCGCATCGGCCCGTTCGAGCTCAGTGGCGCACACACGCCGGCCGAGATCACGACGTGGATCACGCGCGCCGGCAGCGACGAAGGCATGCGCCACTATCTCAGCGACAGTCTCGCCAGCGGGCAGCTCGACGTGGTGATCTCGGCCTGCCGCCGTTCGCCCGCACTGCTGTTGCCGCTGCTCGACCTCGCCGCCGATCTCGACACCCCGTATGCCGTGCGCATCGGCGTCGGTGCGGTAGTCGAAGAACTGGCACCCGACGGCCTGCCGGCGACCGCCACGGAGCGCCTGCTGGCCATGGCCGACGACACGCAACCCCAGGTTCGCGCCGACGCCGCGCATTTCCTCGGGCTCGCAGCGAGCGATGCGGCCCGCGAGCGTCTGCAGCGGCTGCTCGGGGACCCCGATCACGAAGTACGTGAAATCGCCGCCGAGTCGCTGGCCGCGTCGGACTGAGCAACGTCGCAGTCGAAATCATGCCGGGGCGCGATTATGCTGTGCGCGCCGGTGATGACAACCGAATCCACTACGCGGCGCCGTGTGCGGGCGCTGCGATCCGAGGCCGCCAGACCACGCCGCGATGCAGATCCCCGAGCGCGAACAACAGATCGTCCAGTCGCATGCCGCATTCATCTGCGAGGCGGTTGCGTGTCTGCAAAACGCCGACCTGCGCCCGCGACTCGACGAGCTGCTGCAGACAGCGCAGGACAACGGGTGGCAGGAGCTGTCTGCCGCCGTGCGCGAGATTGCCGGCGGCCAGCGCGACGTGACCCTGCTCGGCGGGCTCGACGAAGAAGACCGCGCGATCGCCGGCGCCATCCTGCGCGGACTGCAGGACGCCTCGACATTGCCGGATCCGGCGCGCAAGGCCGATCCGGCACTGGCCGCCCCCGGTCTCGCGCACATGATCCACGCCGCTGGGCGCGGCGATGTCCAGGCCCTGAGCCTGATTGGCCAGATGGCGGAGCAGATGAGTCGCGTCGGCGGTGACATGAGCCGCGTCGCCGGGGTGATCCGGCCGTTGATCAACGGCGAACGCGATGCCGACTGCCTGTGCCAGCGCATGGATACGCGGGGACGCCAGCTGGTACTGCAGATCCTCGACGAACTCGGCCGGCTCGACGCCCATTGAGTGCCGCATTGAAGCCACCGACCATGCCGACGCCGCTGCCCACCCGCCACGACGCCCACCGCGCCCGTTGCGCGGCGCGCCAGATTTCCACGCCGGGGACAGCCCCCTCAGCCGCGGGTGCGCGCACGTGAATCCGCTGCGCCACTTCATCGCCATCGGCGCGATCAATGGATTTCTCGCCGTGGCCTTCGGCGCGTTCGCCGCACATGCGCTCAAAGACCTGCTCAGCAGCGGCCTGCTCGAGGCATTCCGCACCGGCGTGCACTATCAGGCGATCCACGCCATCGCCCTGCTCGTCGTCGGCCTGCTCGGTGACCGCAGTACGACGTCGAAGCTGCTGCGCTGGTCGGGCTGGGCATTCGCGACCGGAATCCTGCTGTTTTCCGGCAGCCTGTACATCCTGGCACTGACCGATATCCGCTGGCTCGGCGCGATCACGCCGTTCGGCGGCACGGCATTTCTGCTCGGCTGGGCGCTCCTGGCGTGGTTCGCCATGCGCCGCAGGCCGTGAACGACACCACGCAGATCGACCCGCAGCATCTCGCCAACCGGGTACAGAAGAACCGCCGCCAACTCGACAAATGGGCGCGCCGCGAGGGCCTGGAGGCATACCGCCTCTACGACCGCGACATGCCGGAGTTTCCGCTGGCCATCGACCGTTACGGCGAATGGCTGCATGTGCAGGTGTTCGAGAAGCGCCGTCCACTCACGGATTCGCAGCTCGGGGCGATGCGCGAGGTACTGGCACAGACGCTCGACCTGCCGTTGGCCCAGGTCGTGCTCAAGGTCCGGCGGCGCCAGCGCGGCAGCAGTCAGTACGAGCGGCTCGACGACCACGCACCGTCGTTCACGGTGGGCGAACGGGGCTTGCGCTTCGAGGTCAACCTCGCGCGCTACCTCGATACCGGGCTGTTCCTCGACCACCGCGACTCGCGGCAGATGATCCGCGAACGCGCTGCGGGCAAGACGTTTCTCAACCTGTTCGCGTACACCGGCAGCTTCACCGCCTACGCGGCCGCCGGCGGTGCACGTCGCAGCGTCACGGTCGACATGTCGCACACCTATCAGGCGTGGAGCCAGCGCAACCTCGTGCACAACGGCCTCCATGACGCGGCGCGTCACAGCTTCGTGCAGTCCGACGTCCTCGCCTTTTTGCAGCGCATGCGGCGTGCCGGCGCACGCTTCGACCTGATCGTGCTCGACCCGCCGAGCTTCTCCAATTCCAAGCGCATGCAGGACACCTTCGACGTGCAACGCGACCAGCTACAACTGCTCGCCGATACGCTCGCGCTGCTCGCACCCGGTGGCGAGCTGCTGTTTTCCAACAATCGGCAGGGCTTCAAGCTCGATCCACGCGTCGACGAGCTCGCCGCCGTCGACGAGATCACGCAGCAGACCGTGCCGCTCGACTTCCGCCGCCACACGCCGCATCGCTGCTGGCTGCTGCGAAGCCGCTGACCTGCAACGTTGACACGACGCGGTCGAATGCGTGCAATCCACGCTCTGTCTGCCGCCAACTCATTCATGCGAACGTTCTATTTCGCTCTGCTGCTCCTCGTCCCACTGCCCGCCTCGGCGCGCGTGGTCAGCGAAACCATCTATTTCCTGCAACCGGACGGTCGCAGTTATCTGCTCGAACGCGCACTGCGCACTGCCGCCACGAACCATCGTTTCTATGTCGACAAATCCGTGCACCGTGAGGATCTGCGCCACGTCCAGCCGCAGCAGTTCGACTGGGACGACCGCTCGCGCACCGACGTCAACATCCTGAGTTTCGACAGCGGCGGCTTTACGGTCATCTATCCCGGGCGCTTCGACGACACCCAGCTGACGGCGACCGGTAACGGCGAATGGCTGTTCAAGAGCTGGGACGGGCACAAAAATGCGCAGGGGCGCTACGGTATCTGGTATGCGCCGGACGACTACGACGCGTTCACCTACACCTGGATACTGCCCGACAACATCGAGCCGCTCAGCTACGAGTCGAACCGCGAGGGCAACTGGGTCAGACGCGGCAATTCTGTGAGTTTTCACGCCGAGCAGGTGAACAACCTCACCTTCGAGATCCGTTTTCGCGTCACTGACGCGGAGCCGCCGCCACACCCGGGCGCTGACACCACCCCGCGCGCCACGCCGCCGCCTCGCGACACGGTGGTGGTGGCGCCACGGCCGGCCGCCCAACGCCTGCCGCTGCCGCCGGCCGTTGCCACAGGCGGCTGCGACGCCGACTGCGATGGCGACGGGGTCGCCAACCGCGACGACCGTTGTCCGGGATCCGGCGCCGGCGCCGTGGTCGATCGGCAGGGCTGCACTGTCGGCGACGACCATGACAGCGATGGCGATGGGGTCGTAAATGCACGCGACCTGTGCGCGAATACCCCGCGGGCAGCACATGTGGATCGCGCCGGCTGCAGCCTGGACACCGACAAGGACGGGGTGGCCGATGGCATAGACGACTGCCTGGCGACGCCCGAAGGCACGCCGGTCGACGCGCGCGGCTGCGCCACCCCATGAAGCCGTCACGTCCACGACGAGACGTGCAGCTCGCCCCACAGGCTAAGATCACGCTATGTCCAGACGCCTGCTGATCATCGAAGACGATCCCGCGCTGAGCCAGATGCTGGCCCTGCATTTCGAGGACTAGGGCTTCGACGTGGCGCAGGCCGGCAACTGCAGTGACGGTGCGGCGCAGGCCGGCGCGGCGGCATTCGATCTCATCCTGCTCGACCAGCAACTACCCGATGGCGAAGGCATCGACCTGCTGCCGCGCCTCGTCACGCAAGCACCGGACACCGCGATCGTGATGATGACGGGGCAGCACGATCTCGAGCTCGCCATCCATGCGATCAAGGCCGGGGCACGCGATTTCGTCCACAAGCCACTCAATACCGAGGCGCTGCAACAAACCATCGACAAGGTGCTGGCGCGCGACGAACCGGAGGTGGAAAGCGCGGTCGCGGCGTCCGCGGCGCCGCTGCGTGAACTCGTCGGACGCAGCGCGGCGATGCTCGCGGTCAGCAAGCAGATCGCGCTGTGCGCCGGCAACAGCGCCAACGTCCTGATCAGTGGCGAATCCGGCACGGGCAAGGAAATCGTCGCACGCCTGATCCACCAGCACAGCGGACGACGCGGCGCGTTCATTGCTGTGAACTGTGCGGCGATTGTCGACACGCTGCTCGAAAGCGAATTGTTCGGCCACGAGAAGGGGGCTTTCACAGGCGCGGATCGCAGCAAGCCGGGCAAGTTCGAGCTGGCCGAGGACGGCACACTGTTCCTCGACGAGATCGCCGAACTCGCGCCACCTCTGCAGGCCAAGTTGCTGCGCGCATTGCAGGAACGCACCATCGAACGCGTCGGCGGCACGCGCTCGATCGAGGTTTCCGCGCGCATCGTCGCGGCGACCCACCGCGACCTGTTCGCACGCGCACGCGAAGGCCTGTTCCGCGAGGACCTCGCCTACCGCCTCAATGTGATCGACATCGAATTGCCACCGCTGCGTGAACGCCGCGAGGACATTCCACTGCTCGCCACAGCATTGCTCGAACGTGCCGCGCATCAACACAAGCACAGCGTACCGAAGCTGTCGCGGCCGGCGCTGACGCGCCTTCAGCAGCACGACTGGCCGGGCAATGTGCGCGAACTCGAGAACGTGCTGACGCAGGCGCTGGTGTTCGCACGTGACGGGCAGATCGCAGCGGATCACATCCGTCTGCGTGGAACGGTCGACACGCCGGCGACGCCGGCCGACGAGGGAGTGACTGCACTGGCGTCGCTCGACGAGGTCGAGGCGGCGCATATCCAGCGCGTGCTCGACCACACGGGGGGGCACAAGGGACGCAGCTGCGAGATCCTCGGCATTTCACGGCCAGCACTCGACCGCAAGATCGACAAGTACGACCTCCACCTGCCCCCTCGCACGTGACGACGACGGTGCCCCGCCGGCACCCGAACATGACGATAGACGGGTAACGTTTCGTTATAACGAAACGTTACCATCTTTTGTTCAACACGAAAATAAATATAGCGAAATCAACATCTTAAAAACTGGCACGCCTGGTGCTCTGTGTCTGACAACTGTCAACACATTCGCCGATAAGGAAGAGCACGATGGCCAGTACACTTACCGCCCCGATCACCACCCTCGACACCGCTGCGCGTGCGCCGAGCCGCGAGCAGCGCTTCAACGCGCTGGTCGGCGAATACATGACCGACCTGTTCCGCTATGCGTACTGGATCAGCGGCGATCGCAGCGTCGCCGACGACCTGGTGCAGGAAACCCTCATGCGGGCGTGGAAGTCGATCGACAGCTTGCAGGACCCGAAAGCGGCGAAAGGCTGGCTGCTGACCATCCTGCGTCGCGAAAATGCACGCCGCTTCGAACGCAAGACGCTGCCGGCGAGCGAAGTACCGACCGAAGAGCTGCCCGCGGCACGCGTCGATTACGACACCTCGACGGAGGCCTTCACCCTGCGCCGCGCGTTGCAGCAGCTGCCCGAGGAATACCGCGAACCCCTGCTGATGCAGGTCATCCACGGCTACTCGCAGAAAGAGATTGCCGACCACCTTGGCATCTCGGTCGGTGGCGCCGGCACCCGGCTGTTCCGTGCGCGCGAAAAACTGCGCGAACTGTTGCAGTGAGGCGTGGACCGGCACGCCACGGCTACACCGCCATGTCCGTGTCCGGCTGAAGGGAGTTAGGAAGCGCCAGCACCCCGGGCCTACACGCCGCCGGGCGTGCCGAGGCCCGGGGTACTGCAGCTTGGGGGCGGTCTGGCGGCAGACGCCAGCGCCAGGCCTCTGACGAGACGACACGCCGTCGTGGGATGCACCGCAGGCAGCGCTTGTGGGGAATTGCGGCGGCGTGTGGACACGTGGACGGGCGCACGGCGCCCATGCCGAGTTCGCGACAATGGCGCAGACCGGGTAGTGCAGACGATCTTTGTCCGCAGGGTCGGGGAAAAAAGGCGATCAGGCCTTCTCGAGCGCCTGCAGCGAGCGGCTGCGAAACACGTTCATCTCCTTGGCGGCCTGGATGTCGCCGCGGCGCTCGGCCACCTCAATGCCATGTCCGAGCACATCCACCGCTTCTGCGTGATTGCCGGAACTGGCGAGCGCCTTGCCCAGGGCCTTCCATGCCGCCGAATACTCGTGGTCGAACTGCAGCGCCTGGCGCAGGTGCGAAATGGCCGCGTCGGCGTTACCGAGCTTGAGGAACTCATTGCCGAGCGAATAGCGCAGCAACGCGCTGTCGACGCCACGTTCGAGCATGCTGTGCAGGTTTTCGATCATGGTCATGGTCATGCCCTCGATACTCCGGCCATAGCCCAATAAGACGCGTCGGGGCCGGGTTTATTTCAGGGTATGCAGCAGCACGCTGGCCAGGCAAGCACCCGTCTCTTGGGGATATTAGTATGTGATTATAAAAAACGCCCATCCCAACCCACAGTTGACACGGTTAATCCCTTCGGTAAGTAGGCGCTTACTCTTAAAGGAATCTTAAAGCAGATGGACGCGCGAAACTCAGTTTTTCAGATACGTGTAGCCATGTAACCCGACCTTGAGTTCGCGATAGTAGCTGTCGATGTACGCCTCGCTTACGCCTTGCTCGCGCAGACGACGCAGGTAGGTGTCGAGCATCGCTTCCGGATCGTAATGCACATAACGTAACAGCTCGTCGACCGAGTCACCGGGCTCCGGGGCGGCAATGCGTGCACGACCTTCGCCGTCGATCGACACATTGACGGCATCGGTGTCGCCAAACAGGTTGTGCATATCGCCGAGAATCTCCTGGTAGGCGCCCACCAGGAACACCCCGAGCAGGTAGGGTTCGCCCGCACGCGCGCCATGCAACATCAGCGTGCTCTCGACGCCGTCCTGGTCGACGTAGCTGTCGATACAGCCGTCCGAGTCGCACGTCAGATCGTGAACCAACGCGGCCTGGTCCGGGTGTTCGTCGAGCCGGTGCAATGGCATCACGGGAAAGATCTGGTCGATTGCCCAGATGTCGGGCAGTGACTGGAACAACGAGAAATTGCAGAACACGCGGTCGGCGAGCAGATCGTTGAGTGTTTCGAGCAGCTCACGGTGGCGACGCGAGTTGAGGCGCAGACCGCCCCTGACGGCGTGCGCCACGGTGTAGAACAGTGTTTCGGCACGCCCGCGCTGCTCGAGATCGAGGTCACCGCGTGCGAAACGCTCGTTCGCCTCTTCGAGCAGCAACTGCGCGTTCTGCAGGCGCTGCGGCGGGGCGACATGATCCTCGTCGTTGGCCAATCCCGACATCCGCTGCAGCAGCTCGTCGCCGTCATCGCTGCCGGCACCGGCAGCGACATAGGGCGCTTCACGTTCGATCACGTCCGTGATCAACACCGCATGATGGGCCGTCATCGCGCGCCCGGATTCGCTGAATACCATCGGCTGCGCGATGTTGTGTTCGGCACAGATACGGGCGATCGGCCGCAGCACTTCGGTCGCGTAGTCCTGCAGGCCATAGTTGGTCGAATAGTCATGCTGCGAACGACTGCCCTCGTAGTCGATGCCGAGGCCGCCGCCGACATCGATGACGCGGATGTCGGCACCGAGCCGGTGCAGCTCGGCGAAGTAACGCGTCGCCTCGCTGATGCCACGATGGATGTCGCGCAAATCGGGGATCTGTGAACCGATATGTGAATGCAGCAGGCGCAGCCAGTGCAGACCATCGCGCTCGCGCAGGCGCTGTACGAGTGACAGCACCTGTGTCGCGGACAGGCCGAATTTCGACTTCGCACCGCCGGAGTTCTGCCATTTGCCCGCGGCGACCGCGGCCAGGCGCACGCGCACGCCGAGTAGTGGCTCGATGCCGAGATCGGCGGCCTCGGCGAACACCAAGTCGAGTTCGGACAGCTTTTCGATGACGATGTAGACGTCGTACCCAAGGCGCCGCCCGATCAGCGCCAGGCGCACGTATTCGCGATCCTTGTAACCGTTGCACACGATCGCACCACCGCGTGGCGCGCTGGCAAGCACGGCCATGAGTTCGGGCTTGCTGCCGGCCTCGAGGCCAACGCATTCGCCGCCACCGGCGACAAGCTGCTCGACGACGCTGCGTTGCTGGTTGACCTTGATCGGGTAGACGGCACGGTAACCACCGCGATAGTCGAGCGAGGCTGCGGCGTCGTGAAACGCCTGGCACAGGCTCTGCACGCGGTGGCGCAGGATGTCGTTGAACCGCACCAGCACCGGCAGGCGCAGGCCACTCGCCGTGAGCTCCTGCGCAAGGGCGAAGAGGTCGACCTCGGCCGTACCTCCCGGCTGCGGGCGCACGCTGACGTTGCCATCGGCGTTGATACCGAAATAGCCATCACCCCAGCGTGCCACACCGTAGTTCTGCGGCGGATTTTCGAGCGTGTTCGACATAACCTGTGTTCCTCGGCGCAAGGCGCGATTATCGGGGAATTCCACGCACCGCGAACACCCCGCCGTGACGTGCAATGTCGCAGTTGCCGAGCCACCGGGACGCCGCTAAGGTGAGCCGCCATTCCACCGCGCTGCCAACGGAGCCGCAATGAGCCTGGACGACAACTGGATTACCGAAGTCTGCGAAGACGGCGGATCGGCTTTTTCGCTCAAGGGTGAACACAAGCTTTTCGAGGAGCAGTCGCCGTATCAGCACGTCGAAGTGTTCGAGACCGATACCTACGGCAATCTCATGCTCATCGACGGCTGCACCATGGTCAGCACGCGCGACAACTTCCTCTATCACGAGATGATGAGCCACCCGGTGCTGTTCATGCATCCGGCGCCACGGCGCGTTGCGATCATCGGCGGCGGCGACTGCGGCACACTGCGCGAAGTGCTCAAGCACCCCGAGGTCCGGCACGTCACGCAGATCGACATCGACGAGGCCGTGACGCGTGCGGCACTGGCCCATTTCCCTGAGCTGTGCGAAGCGAACGACGACGCGCGCGCCGAGCTGTTGTTCATCGACGGCATCCAGTGGATGAAGGACGCGGAACCGGGCTCGCTCGACGTCATCATCGTCGATTCGACCGATCCGATCGGTCCCGGCGAAGTCCTGTTCACACCCGAATTCTACGCTGCCTGCCATCGCGCACTGGGCGACGACGGTCTCGTCGTGCAGCAGAGCGAGTCACCGCTGATCCACATGGCTGTGCTGGAACGCATGTACCGCAGTCTCAAGGCGGCACGGTTCAGTGACGCACGCACCCTGTTCTTTCCGCAGCCGATCTACCCGACCGGCTGGTGGTCGGCGACGATCGGTGCCAAACACGGCACCTTGGGCGAATTCCGACGCGCCGACGTCGAGACGCGCCACTTCGGCACCACTTACTACAACGCCGCCATTCACACGGCGGCATTTGCCGAGCCGGAGTTCTTCCGCAAGGCGCGTGACGAGTGGTGGCAGACCGGCTGACGGCAGGTGACGAGCCCACACCCGGCAGCGCCCGCAAGCGCGTGCAAAGTTGCCTGCACTACGACGCCGGCAGCCGATATGCATTAAAGGACTGCGCCAGTTCGCCGCCATTGGCAGGTAATCGCGGGAGGGCGGCCGCGCACGTCGACAGGCTTGGTGCGCACAGCGCTGTGCTAGGCTTTCGACGGCCGATCGGTGCGTCAGCCCGCGCAACGGAGTTCATCATGCGACTGCTGAGATTCGGGGCCAGCATCCTGTTGGCCATGTCCTTCCTGGCGGCTAACGCCACAGCTGACGATGCCGGCCAGAAGCTGGCGCAAGCGGTTTACGACGCCCCCAGCGGCGACGACCTGGCCTCGCGCGCAACCATGACGCTGGTCGAGAAAGGCCGCGATCCACGCGTGCGCGAGATGTATTCGCTAGCCGTCGAGCGCGGACCGGGCGAGCGCTGGTCGTTGACCCGCTTCACGAGTCCGGCCGACATTGCCGGCGTCGGCCTGTTGACCAAGGACTACCCCGGCGACGAGAACGATCAATGGCTGTACCTGCCCGCACTGGATCGCGTACGCCGCGTGTCGTCGGGTCGCAAGGGCGGCCGCTTCGTCGGCTCCGACCTGTTCTTCGAGGATCTGCGTGACCGCGAAGTGAACATGGACCGGCATCGCCTCATCGGTGAGGAAAAAGTCGGTTCGCTGTTGTGCAAGGTGCTCGAATCAGTGCCCGCGGACGCCGACAACTCGGTGTACACCAAGCGCGTACGCTGGGTGCATCCGGGCACGCTGATTCCCTTGCGCGTTGACCTGTTCCAGGCGCACTCCGACGCGCCGGTCAAGCGCCTGATGGTCAAACGCATCAAGAAGATCCAGGGCATCTGGACCGTGCTGGACAGCACGATGGAAGATCTCGAGTCGGGGCACACCACGCGCATAAGCGTCGCGGAGGTCAAGTATAATCAGGGCATCCCGGAACAGCTGTTCACCAGCCAGTCGCTATCGGACGCCAACGCCGACAGCCGCTACCGACCGTGAACGGCGCGATCACACAATAGCCATAAGGACTGCCCGAGATGTCGATTCGCTGCAACCCGATCTTCCGCCCCCTGTTATTGGTCTCATGCGCCGCGCTGCATTTCCAGGCATCTGCCGCCGACGAGATCATCATCGACGGCGGCACCGATAACGCGGCGCCGGCGGAGATCGTGATTGACGGCGGACAGCCCAGCGGCGGCGAGATCCTGATCGATGAACCCGCCGCAGCCGCGGTGGCACCGGCCGCGGAAACCCACACAGCTGGCAACTTCAGGATCGGCATCGACGATGTGCGGTTCGAATACGGGAGCTTCACCCACTCGGGTTCGGCGAGCAATCGCGCGCTGTACGGCAAGGTCGCCGCATCGGCGAACTGGCAGCCGGATCCGGCCTGGGAGATGCAGCTGGCAGCCCGTGTCGACGGCTACGAAGAAGACGGCAGCGACGACTTCAGCAAACTCGACGGCGACTACGGCGACAGCTTCGTGCGTTATCGTGGCGACAACCTCAAGGTGACCTTGGGCACGCAGACCGTGATCTGGGGACGGCTAGACGAGCTGCCGCTGTCAGACCGCGTGAGCACGGCCGACCTCACGCGCGGCGTGGTCGACGACCTTGAAGACCGGCGGCGCTCGAATCCGATGCTGCGTGTCGAGAGTTTCATCGCCGGCGGCAAGCTCGATCTCGTCTGGCTCATGGATTTCCGCGCCGCCGAGATGCCCGATCGGGACAGCGTCTGGTACCCGGTCGACCGCCGCAAAGGACGTCTGCTCGGATTCGACCCCGACGATGTACCACCGGCACTGATCCGCAATGCCGTGATCGATGAAGACGAGCCCGATGGCGACGGCGGATTCGGTGCGCGCTACACGCGCAGCCATTCGTTCGCCGACATCGGCATGACTGTCGCGCACACGCGTCAGTCGATGCCCTACTACCGCGCGGTCGGCAACACCCTGCATACCGAGTACCCGCGCTCGTGGGCGTTCGGCATCGACGCCGCGACCAATATCGCCGATGCGATCTGGCGTATCGAGGCGGTTTACAGCAGTGACAACCCGGTCACACGGCGCGACCTCAGCTACACGACCGTCGAGGCCGTGCAATGGGGTGTCGGCGTCGAGATGCATCCCGGCGACGGCGATGCACGCGTGAACCTGCAGCTCATCGGATCCAACCTGATCGGTGCGCCGCACATTCTCGACCGCAGCGAGATCTACACTTTCAATGGTGAGATCGAGATACCGTTTGATCGCGAGCGCTGGCGCGCAAGCCTCGATTTCAACCTCGGCCTCGACGCCAAAGACGTCTACCTCAACCCCGAAGTCGCATTCCTCGGCTGGGAACCGCACGAGCTGTTCGTCGCCGCGCACTACCTCGAAGGCAGCGTCAACACGCTGGGGGGCTTCTACCGCGACGCTTCGATGGTCAACGTCGGTTGGCGGGCGAAGTTCTGATCGCGGCAAGGAGGATGCGTGACTGACACATCCGCCGAGCGGTCGTCGCGACTCGACGGGTCACCCAATCCCGTCGCGATCGTCCACGAGGGTTTTTTCGTCTACGCGAATCAGGCCTTCATCGATCGCCTGGCATACAAGTCTTTCGACGACCTCTCCGCGGTCCCGCTGCTTGACCTCGTAGGGGATCGCGAACACGAGCGCCTGCGCGAGCATCTCGACGCAGCGAAGAAGACCGCAGGTACCGACAAGCGCCACCCCGAGGCCCGCCTCACGTTCCGTCGCAGCGACGGCCTGCCGCTCACTACCGAGTGCACGGCGTTTCGCACCCGACACGGCGGTGAAGATTGTGTTCAGCTCACACTCAAGTCGGCCGGCGGATCGTCGCTCGGCGCACGCGTCCGCGCCCTGCCATGGCGCCAGTACGCGAGCATCCTGTTTCTGTTCCTGTTCACCGTGTTGCCATCGACGCTGCTGTTGCGGCTGAACATCGACAACTCACCACACGTCTATTTTCCGCACGACGAACCCGCCGTGGTGCTCGACGAGGAACTGCGGTCGCGTTTCAAAGGCGACCAGGTCTTCGTCCTCATGTTCGAAGGCGTGGCGCTGTTTTCCGACGGCTTCTTGCAGGCCTTCGATGCGCTCGCGCAGAACCTCAAACGCAACCCGGGTATCGCCGACGTCCTGGGCGTGACCACGCAGGACCACATCGCCGGCAGCCAGGACGAGTTCATCGTCGAAAAGCTGATCGACGTGCGCAAACTCGGCGACAGTCGCGAGCAGCAGCGCCGCCAGCGCATCGCCGATGATCGCCTGAGTAGTGAAGCGCTCATGGCCGGCGATGGCTCCGCCCTGGCGATGGTCGTGATCCCCAAGCGGGCCGGCAACAGTCTCGAGCGCCTGGCATTGGAAGAAGGCATTCTCGCCGAGGTGCAGCAGCTGCAGCTCGACGGTTACCTGCGCGCGATCGCCGGCGAGATCCCGGTCGACGTCGCGCAGTTGCGCTCGATGTTGCGCGACAACATGATTTTCATCCCGGTGACGGTCGGCATCGGCCTGCTGCTGATCTGGTGGTTGTTCCACCGCTGGCTGGCGGTGATGCTCGCGGGCGTCGCGATCGGTGTCGTGGTCAACTCGACGGTGGCGATCTACGTCATCCTCGACCAGCCGTTCACGCTCATCTCCAGCATTATTCCACCGCTGCTGTCGGCCCTCACGGTCGCCGCACTGGTGCATCTGTTCAACGCGCTGTTCCTCGCATCACGACGTGGCCTGCAGGGCCCGGAGCGCGTGGCGCGGGCACTGCAGGGTGTCGAGAGCCCGGCGCGGTTCGCCGCACTGACCACCGCCGCCGGCCTCGCGTCGCTCGCCACGAGCCCGATCGTGCCGATCAAAGCGTTCGGCCTGATCTCGGCGGCCGGCACGGCCATCATCTACGTCGTCGTCTACGTGGCACTGCCGAACCTCATTGCACGCTGGGATCGCCGCAACTGGCCCGCGGTGCGTGTGGGTGCGCGTCTGATCGACCGGCTCGTCGACGGTTTCACGCACGTCGGCATGCGTCATCCCGGTGCCGTGATCCTCGTGCTGGGTGCCGTCCTGGCCGGCGCCGCGCCCCAGGTCCGCAATATCGTCGTCGAGACGAACTTCCAGGAGTTCTTCGACACCGACAACCCGATCCGTCGCGACACCCGTCACGTCGACGAAAAGCTGCTCGGGACGATGCCTGTCTCGGTCATCTTCAACATGCCGGCCCGCGAAGGGCTGCAGCATCCCGACGTGCTGCACAAGATCCGCGCCTTCGAGGACTGGGCCGCCGCGCAACCCGAGGTCGACAGGGCATTCGGCTTTGTCGATTTCGTCGAGGAGATGCATTGGGCATTCAATGCCGAGAATCCGGAATACCGCGTGATTCCCGACAATGCGGCGCTGATCGCGCAATACCTGCTGATTTACGACGGCGACGACATCTACGATTTCGTCGATCGCGACTTCCAGCATTCGTTCGTCGCCCTCAACCTCAATGTGCACAGCGCCAATGCGATCTCGGCATTCCTCGATCGCGCACGGGGCTGGCTCGAACAAGAGGTCGGTGACCAGATCGAGTGGGAAATCGCCGGCACCGGCCGCCTGTTCTCCGACATGGAGGAACTGCTCGTCTCGGGCCAGACCTACAGCCTGCTCGGCGCGCTGGTGCTGATCTTCCTGTGCATGCTTTACCTATTCCGCTCCCCGTGGGCGGCGATGCTGTGCATGATTCCCAACCTGTCACCGATCCTGCTCATCTTCATCGTCATGGGCTTTTTCGGCATCTGGCTGGACATGGCAACGGCAATGATCGCCAGCGTCGCCGTCGGCATCGCGGTCGACGACACGATCCATGTCTTTCACGGTTTTCGCCATCGCGTGAAGAACGGCATCGACCCGACCGTCGCCCTCGCGCGCACCTACCGCGAGGCGGGCCGCGCGGTGATGGTCACCACGATCATCCTGAGTGCGCAGTTCATGATTCTGATGTTGTCGGACTTCGTACCCACACGAAACTTCGGCCTGCTGACGACGATCGGCCTGGTATCTGCGCTGCTGTTCGATCTCATGCTGCTGCCGGCGCTGCTGATGGTTTTCTACGGCCCGCGCAGCCGCGTCGCGCAATGGATCGGGCGCCTCAAAGGCAATCGCCCGGAGCGTATCGCTACCGAGGCACTCGGCATCGACGAGATCTCCTACGACGAGGATCTGTGGACGGCCGAGCGCCGCATCGCGTTGGTCAGAGAAATGCTGGCGGGCAAGACGGACCCAGCAGCAGCGGCGCGCGAGTATGGTCTGCCGGAGATAGAGGCTCGGCGCTGGCTCGAGACCGCACAACGCGGTATCAGCGAAGCGCTCGGTGGCGGTGGCGGTACATCCCATCGCGATCCGGAAAAAGTGCGCGCGCTCGCGCGGGCGTATCAGCGCCTGCAGGACGAGAATCGTGAGCTGAAAGCGCGTCAGCGCGGGGCGTGAAACTCCCGCCGGTTCAGCACCGCTGCAGCTCGATGAAGCTGTAGTCGGTCGCGTTGCGCGCGTCACGTGGATGACGAACCCGCGACACTTCGCACCACTCGCCGTGTTCGAAAGCGGGAAATCGCGTATCGCCCTCGACCTGGATATGCACCAGGGTCATGTACATGCGCGTCGCGAGCGGGATGGTCTGCGCGTACAGATTCGCCCCGCCGACCACCATCATCTCGTCGACATCACCCACCGTCTCGATAGCCTCGGCGAGCGAATGCACCACGTGCGCGCCGTCGGCCACATAGTCGTGGTCGCGCGTGACGACGATATGGGTACGGTGCGGCAGCAGCCCCGGCAAGGACTCCCAGGTCTTGCGGCCCATGATGATGGGCTTGCCCATGGTCAGACGCTTGAAATGTGCGAGATCGGCGGGCAGATGCCAGGGTAAAGCGTTGTCACGACCGATGACGCCGTTTTCGGACAGCGCCGTAATGATCGACAGGTTGGCGAGCGGCTTCATGCGCGCATGGTACCAGCGCTGCACAAGCACGACGATGACGATACCGTGCGTCGCTCGCTGCGGTGCATGGCCCGCGCAAAGCGCGCGGCGGCGCGTCGACGAATGTTCGGCGAGACGCGCCGCTGACCGAGATTGCAACCCGGGCGCCGACCCGGCGGCAAGCCGGAAACCGCGGTCTTATTCCTCTTCGTCGACGATGTTGTCGAGTTCGATTTCTTCGTCGGCGTCGATCATCATGCTGAGAATGGCTTCCACCTGATCGGGCGCATCCTCGGACAGTTCCATCAGTTCGCGGCCGTTGATTTCGAGTTCGTGACCCATCTTAATGTACCCCTATTAAGAATTTTCGTATTTACTAATATAGTGGTACACAACAACAATGCAAATCGGTCTCTGCGACCGCGTTGACGCACGTCAATCTTTTGCAGCCCGTCAGACCGAAATCGGCGCCTTGATGTGTGGGTGGTGCTGATAGTCGTGCAGCGTGAAATCGTCATAGGTGAAGGCGAAAAGGTCACGAACGTCGGGATTCAGCGTCAGCCGCGGCGACTCGTACGGCGTCCTCGTCAACTGTTCGTCGGCCTGCTCGAGGTGGTTGGTGTACAGGTGGGCATCGCCAAGGGTATGGATGAATTCACCGAGTTCGAGCTCGCACACCTGCGCGATCATCATCGTCAACAGGGCGTAGCTCGCGATATTGAACGGCACGCCAAGAAACACATCCGCGCTGCGTTGGTAGAGCTGGCACGACAGGCGTTGGTCGCAGACGTAGAACTGGAAAAACGCATGACAGGGGGCCAGCGCCATGCGCCCTGCGGCGACGTTCTCCTGCGGTGACACCGACTCGTCCGGCAGGTCCGCGGGGTTCCATGCCGAAACAATGATGCGGCGTGAATTGGGTGTGTTGCGAATCTGTTCGACGACCTGGCTCACCTGGTCGATATGGCGGCCATCAGCGGTCGGCCAGGAACGCCACTGGTAACCGTAGATCGGCCCCAGCTCACCGTCGGCGTCGGCCCATTCATCCCAGATGCGTACGCCGTTGTCCTTGAGATACGCGGTGTTGGTGCCACCGGCGAGAAACCACAACAGCTCGTGGATGACCGACTTGAGGTGGATCTTCTTGGTCGTCACCAGAGGAAAGCCCTGACGTAGGTCGAAACGCATCTGATGACCGAATACCGACCAGGTACCCGTGCCGGTACGGTCTCCCTTGAAATCGCCGAACTGACGCACGCGGTAGAGCAGATCGAGATACTGTTTCATGCAGGTGACCGGTCGCGGTAGGCAAGGGCCAATAATACGACACCCGCGATGACCATCGGCGCCGACAGCACCTGTCCCATCGTCAGCCAGTCGAATGCCAGGTAGCCGATGTGTGCATCGGGCATGCGCACTAACTCGACCACGAATCGGAACATGCCGTAGCCGAGCAGGAACAATCCCGACACGGCCATGCGTGGCCGCGGCCGGGCGCTGAACCACCACAGCACGGCAAACAAGACCAAGCCTTCGAGCAACGCCTGGTATAGCTGTGAAGGGTGTAGCGGCGGTGTCATCAGCGTGCCGGGTGCGAGGTGCAGCTTGTCGAAACACAGCACCGGATTGCTCGCACACGGCACTTGCATCGCCCATGGCAACGACGAGGGTGCCCCCCACAGTTCACCATTGATGAAATTGCCGATGCGGCCAGCCATGAGGCCCAACGGCACCAGCGGCGCGATGAAATCGGTGAGATCAAAGAATGCCTTCCCGGTGCGACGTGCGTACCAGGCTATCGCCAGCAGCACGCCGAGGAAGCCGCCGTGGAACGACATGCCCCCCTCCCACACGCGCAGTATGCGCAGCGGGTCCGCCAGCCAGGCATCGAAACCGTAGAACAGGATATATCCCACACGGCCACCGAGAATGACGCCGAGCGCGGCATAGAACAGCAGATCATCCATCTGCAGCGGGGTGATCACGGCATGTCCCGTGGCTGCGCGCCGCCGTCCCAGCCACCACGCGGCCGCGAACCCGAGGAGGTACATCACCCCGTACCAGCGTATGGCAAGTGGGCCAAGCTCCAGAATGACGGGATCGAACTGTGGGTACTGCATGCGGCGCGAGTGTAGCAGCAAACGCGCACTCGCCGGCCCCCCACCATGGACAGCCCCACGGTCGCGAAGTACGCTTCCCCTGAACTCCCGGAGCCGTGAATGCGCGCGCTGATCAAGCTGTTATTCGTGCTGGTGCTGCTCGCGCTGCCGCTGCTCGCCGGCATCGCGTACTTCGCCTTGGCCGAAAGGCCGTTGGTGACGGAACGGCAGACCCTGTCGCACGAAGACATCGCGCGCGCGAAGGCGATCCTGCAGCAGAACGATCCTCGCCGGCTGCCGGCGGGCTCCTCGCAAGTCATCCGCATCGCACCGCAGGATCTCAATCTGGCAGCGAACTATCTGCTGCAGAAGGCCGCCGATGGCAAAGGTCGTATCGCGCTCGCCGACCGTCTGATGCGCATTCAGGCGACACTGCACCTGCCTCAACTGCCTATGCGGAACTACGTGAACATCGACGCCGGCATCACCTCAGAAGGTGGCAAACCGCGTATCACGCGCCTGCAAATCGGCAGCGTGCCGGTACCCAACATGCTGTCCAATGCGGCGCTGGAGGCGTTGCTCGACGGCCTACTCGCACGCCACGGGCATCACACATTCGACGAACTGATTCAGGATCTGCGGCTGACACCCGACGCACTGCAACTCACCTATCGCTGGGATGCGGAGCTGATCGACCAGGCACGCGACACCCTGCTAGGCGACGAAGACCGCGCGGCGTTGCGCTTCTATCACGACGAACTCGTGCGCCTGCAGGCCAACGGCATGGGACGCAAGGGCTCGCTCGTGGAACTGCTGCGCGCCATGTTTGCAGCTGCCGAGCAACGCTCGTACTCGTACGACGCCATCGAGGAAAACACCGCGTTGCTCACCGTGCTCGGTACCTGGGCGAGCCGACAGGACCTGAAGCGCCTGGTGCCCGGCGACCTTGCACGCCCCCACGCATTCCGCCTCAAGCTCGACCGTCGAACGGATTTCGCCCAGCATTTCCTGACCTCGGCAGCCCTCGCGGCACGCGGCGACTCGACCTTGTCCGATGCGGTCGGTCTGTTCAAAGAGATCAACGATACCGATGCCGGCTCAGGCTTCAGCTTCACCGATATTGCCGCCGACCGCGCCGGCACCCGGTTCGGCGCCCTGCTCACGGCGGATATCGACCGTGCCCGCGCGGCACAACATCGGCTCGCAGCCGGCATTGCCGAAACAGAGATCCTGCCCCCCGTGCGTGATCTGCCCGAGCACATGCACGGCGCCGAGTTCCGTCAGCGCTTCGGTCACATCGGCAGCCCGGCCTATCACGCTGTCATGCAGGAGATCGAACGACGCATCGATGCCTGCACTTTCTACCGCGGCTGAGTACGCATCCAGCGACGCCGCCGGATGCGCCAATCGGCGCTAAATTCCTGAGTTTTCAGGAGCTCTCAAGTTTCCCCACCGAACGCCGTTAGCTAGTCCACAACACAAAACCAGCAACCTTTACTAGGCGAGAGTTGGCTATGAGGCTTGTAGGCATGAATGGAACGAAGGTAATCCCGCATCATCTGCGCACTCTGGGTGAGCGGCTGCGGTACCGCCGTCGTCAGATGGGCTGGACTCAGGAGCAACTGGCTGTCCAGGCCGGCACCAACCAGGCGGTCATCCAGAAGATCGAGAATGGCAAGAGCCTGCGTCCGCGCAAGATCGACGAGATCGCAGCGGTGCTCGACGTGAACCCGGCCTGGCTGATGTTCGGTGATGAGAAGGCAACGCCGTTGACCGACGAGGCACGCGAAGTCGCCGAAATCTGGATGACGCTGACCGAAGGCGAACGCGACCGGATCCGCTCCGAGATGCGTCTGCTCGCCGGCCGCCGGATGTCTTCCTGAGGCCGACGCTACAGCGTCGGCAACACACGCATGAAGAAGGCCTTGAGATAGGCCGTTTCTGGAATCGCGGGGTGAATCGGATGGTCTGGACTCTGTTGACCTTGTTTAAGCAACTGCAGGCTGCGATCGCTATGCCGGGCAGCCTGCTGCACCGTTCGCAGCAGCTCGTCCCGGTGCATGTGAAAAGAACACGACGCCGTCACAAGTAGCCCGTCCCTTTCCAGCAGGGCCAGCGCCGCCTCGTTGAGGCGCCGGTAGGCCAGCGTACCTTCCTTCATATCTTTCTTTCGCTTGATGAACGCCGGCGGGTCGAGCACGACCACGTCGTAGCGCTCCCGCTGTGTACGCAGATCGCGCAACGCATGGAATGCGTCGCCCTGCACGCATGTGACACGATCCTCGCAACCATTCATCGCCGCGTGATGACGCACCTGATCGAGGGCCTGCGCCGAAGCATCGACGGCCGTCACTTGTGTTGCACCCGCGCGGGCCGCACGAACCGACCAGGCACCGACATAACTGCAGACATCGAGTACCCGGCGACCGGCGACGAACGGCACGAAGGCATCGCGATTCGCCGCCTGGTCGTAGAACCAGCCGGTTTTCTGACCCAGCGACGGCGACACTTCGAAGCGGCAACCCCCTTCTTCGACCGCCACGCTGTCGGGCATGTCGCCATAGGCGAGTTCGACGTACCGTGTCAGGCCTTCGAGTTCCCGTGTCGCCGAATCGTTGCGCAGCACGATTCCAAGCGGTTTGAGGACCTTGACCAGCGCAGCGACGATTGCCTCGCGCAACACGTCCATGCCCGCCGTGGTCAACTGCAGTACCAGGTAGTCACCGTATCGATCGACGACGACACCGGGCACGCCGTCGGCTTCGCCGAACAGCAGCCGGTAGTACGGCTGGGCATAGAGCCGTTCGCGCAGACTCAGCGCCACCTTGATGCGGTGGACGAATAACGATTCATCGAGGGCAACGGCGCGGTCGCGACTCACCACGCGTGCACAGATCAACGAGTTCGGGTTGACGTAACCCAGCCCCAACCACTTGCCCTGCGCATTCTCGATCTGCACCGCTTGCCCGGGCGTAAACGCCTTGAGCGGCGTGGCCGCGGTGTCGACTTCGTTGGAATAGATCCACAGATGGCCTGCGCGCAGCCGCCGGTCCTGCTGCGCGGAGAGACGCAATACTTCGCTCATGCGCTACGACTCACAGGCTGTTCGTGTTGAAGGTGTTGCACGCATCGACGTCGCCTTTCTCGAGACCGACACGGAACCAGCGCACACGCTGCGCCGAGCTGCCGTGAGTGAAGGACTCGGGCGACACATAGCCGCGCGACTGCTTCTGCAGACGATCGTCACCGATGGCGCTCGCCGCATTCAGTCCCTCTTCGATGTCGCCGCTCTCGAGCAGCTGACGGCTGCGGCTTGCATGGTGTCCCCAAATGCCGGCAAAACAGTCGGCCTGCAGCTCCTGCTTGACCGACAACACGTTCGCCTCCGCCTCGCTCAAGCCGCGCTTTGCGCGCTGCACCTTGTCCGAGATGCCGAGCAGCGTCTGCACATGGTGACCGATCTCGTGGGCAACGACGTATGCCTGGGCGAAGTCGCCGGGGGCGTCGTGACGTCGCGCCAGATCGTCGAAGAAGCTCAGGTCGAGATATACCTTGTGATCGCCGGGGCAATAGAACGGCCCCATCGCGGCCTGCCCCAGACCACAGGCTGAATTGACGGCGCCGCGGTAGAGCACCAGACGCGGCTCTTTGTAGGTTTCGCCGCCCTGCTTGAACAAGGTACGCCAGGTCTCTTCGGTATCGGCGAGCACCACCGACACGAACTCGACCTGAGCCTCCTCCTGCGGCGACTGTTCGACAGGCGCATCCGTGCTGCTGCGCGTCTCACGCGTATCCTGCACGCCCGTACCCGGCGTGCCGCCGAGCAGTCCGCCGAGCCCACCGCCGCTGAAGTACAGATAGGCGCCGAACGCGAGTACCGCAAACACGGTGCCCTTGAAGCCGAGGAAACGGAACAACAACGGCAGCAGGCGCAACAGGCCACCGCCACCACCGGCGCCACCCATGCCGCCGAGACCACCGAAGCCACCGGGCGACTCGCCGCGACGATCCTCCACATTGCTGCTCTGTCTTCTGCCTTTCCAACGCATGCCTGTGCTCTCCCATTGCCGCCGTTCGCGGCCGGACCCGATTATGCCTGGACGGGCGGGTCATCCGCCCGGATGCGCAGTGTAAACCCTGGGACATGCATCGCGCCCGTGAAGCCGTGACCGTCCTGCGGTAAAGTCCGCGCAAAACAGCGGAGAGAACAATGGCCGACAACGACATCCTGCTCGGCGGCAACGGCGACCGGCAGATCCTACTCAACGCCGGCATGGCCAATCGTCACGGCCTGATCACAGGCGCTACGGGCACCGGCAAGACCGTGACACTGCAGGTGTTGGCCGAATCGTTCTCCCGCCTGGGCGTGCCGGTGTTTACCGCCGACATCAAGGGCGACCTTTCCGGTCTCGCGGGCGCGGGCAAGGCGCATCCCAAGATCGACGAACGGCTGCAATACATCGGCATCGAAGGCCACAGCTTCGAGGCCAGCCCGACCGTGTTCTGGGACGTATTCGGCGACCAGGGCCACCCCGTGCGCACGACCGTGTCGGAGATGGGCCCGATTCTGTTCGCCAACCTGCTCGAACTCAACGAGACCCAGGAGGGCGTGCTGCAGATCGCGTTCAGCGTCGCCGACGACCAGGGCCTGCTGCTGCTCGATCTCAAGGACCTGCGCGCGATGCTGAACTGGGTCGCCGACAACGCGTCCGAACTCGAGCGCGATTACGGTCGCATCTCGCGTGCCAGCGTGACCGCGATCCTGCGCCGCCTGCTGGTGCTCGAAGAAGCCGGCGGCGAACGTTTCTTCGGCGAACCCGCAATCCGCATCGAACACCTGATGCAGTGCGATTTTTCCGGTCGCGGCGTGATCAGCATCCTCGATGCGACCACGCTGTATCACTCACCACGCATCTACGCGACCTTCCTGCTGTGGCTGTTGTCGGAGCTCATGGAGGAACTGCCCGAACGCGGGGACGCCGACCGCCCGCGTCTGGTGTTCTTCTTCGACGAGGCACACCTGTTGTTCTCGAGCGCGCCCAAGGCACTGCTCGAACGCATCACTCAGGTCGTGCGGCTCATCCGTTCGAAGGGTGTCGGCGTGTTCTTCATCACGCAGTACCCGAATGATGTGCCTGACGAGGTCATCGGCCAGCTCGGCAATCGCATCCAGCATGCCCTGCGCGCATTCACACCGAACGACCGCAAGTCCGTGCGCGCAGCCGCCGCAACCTTCCGCGCCAACCCGGCGTTCGACACCGAGGAAGTGATCGGGCAGCTTGGCGTCGGTGAAGCGCTGATCTCCACGCTCGACGCCAAGGGCGTGCCCAGCGTCGTCGAGCGCACGCTGATGGCGCCTCCGCGCTCGCAGTTCGGACCCGTCGACGACGCCCGGCGCAAGGAGCTGATCGAGCGTTCGCCGCTCAATGCGGCGTATCGCGACGCCGTCGACCGCGAGTCGGCCTACGAGCTCCTGGCGAAACGCGAACAGGAACTGCTGCAGAAGCGCCAGCGTGAAGCGGAGGAACAGGCGCGACTCGATCGCGAGCAGGCGGAGCGCAAGGCCGCCGAAAAGGCCGAGCGCAGCAACAGCCGGCGCCAGGGCGTGGGTGAGACCCTGGCCAAGTCGATCGCACGCACGATCGGCTCGACGCTCGGCCGCCAGATCATTCGCGGCATCCTCGGTTCGATCGTCGGTCGACGCTGATTCCGCGTACGGTCGCGCGCCCGGCGTCCCGATCAGTTCGACATCTGCGAACAGGCCGGCGTTTGGTCTGCGAACTCCTGCGTGCACTTGCGTACACGACCGCTGCGCGTATCGATGACCCAGACGGCGTTGGCCGACGCGGCGATGCCTTCGTAGCGGCCACGCGGGTCATTGCCGGTCGTTTCGTTCTGCGTGTGCGCGAGCTGCGTCGCGAGCAGCGTGGCGGCGGCGAGCAGGGCGAGGGGTAGCGCTTTCATCACGGGTCCTCCGTTGCTGAATCCCGGTCGGGCCGCCATTGTGCCAACAAATCCATGCGCCGCCGCCGTGCACGCATCACAGCGCCGATCGCCGCATGGTTGCGCCTTTGTCGTTTGCCGCACGACGCCGTATGGTGCCGTTGTTTCCCCATCGTGGAGCCGCCATGAGCCGTAACCGATTGCACGACGCGACAAGTCCCTATTTGCAGCAGCATGCGGACAACCCGGTCGACTGGTGGCCGTGGTGTGAGGAGGCGCTGGCACTGGCACGCCGCGAGGACAAGCCGATCCTGCTGTCGATCGGTTACTCGGCGTGCCACTGGTGTCACGTGATGGCACACGAATCGTTCGAGGACCCGGCGACCGCGGCGCTCATGAACGAGCTGTTCGTGAACATCAAGGTCGACCGCGAGGAACGGCCCGACCTCGACCGTATCTACCAGACGGCACATCAGCTGCTTGCGCGTCGCCCGGGGGGTTGGCCGCTGACGGTGTTTCTGAGTCCCGACGACCACAGCCCGTTTTTCGCCGGCACCTACTTCCCGCCGCATCCACGTCATGGCATGCCGGCGTTTGCGGAGCTGTTGCGACAGGTCGAGCGTGCATTCCGCGAGCAACGCGACGCCATCGGCGAACAGAATGCCGCCTTGCTCAGCGCGCTCACCAAGCTCGACGCCGTGCAGCCCGCGGACTCCTCACCCGACGCGCGCCCGATCGCGAGTGCATTGACCCAGCTCGCGGGGCAATTCGACGCACGCTACGGCGGCTTCGGTGGCGCACCCAAGTTTCCGCATCCCGCAACGCTGCGGTTCCTGTTGCACGAGGGCGTGCGGCACCAGGACGACACCGTCGAGCACATGGCTTTCCACACGCTCGAGCAGATGGCGAACGGCGGCATCAACGACCACGTAGGTGGGGGCTTCTGCCGCTACTCGGTCGACGAACGCTGGATGATTCCGCACTTCGAAAAGATGCTGTACGACAATGCGCAGCTTCTCGCCATCTACGCCGAGGCTTGGGCGTTGAGCGGACGCCGACCGTTGTTCAAGCACGTCTGCGAGCGCACGGCCGAGTGGGTCATGCGCGAGATGCAGGCCCCCAGCGGCGGCTATTACGCCAGTCTCGATGCCGACAGCGAAGGCAGCGAGGGCAAGTACTATGTGTGGACGCCCGCGCAGGTCGTGGCCCTGCTCGACGATGCCGAATACCGTGTCGTCGCACCGCGCTACGGTCTCGATCGCGCAGCCAATTTCGAAGGCCACTGGCACCTGCACACCTTCACCGATACCAACGACATCGCGGAAAAAACCGGCTTCACGGTGCGCGACGTGCGCCGTCTGCTGCTGTCGGCGCGCGGCAAGCTGTTCACCGCACGCGAGCAACGCGTGCGTCCGGGGCGCGACGAGAAGGTCCTCACCAGCTGGAACGCCTTGACGATCCGCGGCATGGCGCTCGCCGGCCGCCTGTTGGAACACCCGCAATGGCTCGATTCAGCGCAGGCCGCACTCGCCTACCTGCGCGGCACGCACTGGCGTGACGGCCGCCTACTGGCAACCAGCCGCGATGGCCGCGCCGAGCTCGGCGCCTATCTCGACGATCACGTCTACCTGATCGACGCGGCGCTGCTCCTGCTGCAGGCCCATTGGGACAGCGAGCTGCTGGCTTTCGCCACGGCACTTGCCGAGCGCGTACTCGGCGCCTTCGAGGATCAGGAGCACGGCGGCTTCTTCTTCACTGCCAGTGATCACGAGGCCTTGTTGCACCGGCCGCGGCCACTCGCCGACGACGCCATGCCCAGTGGCAACGGCGTCGCCATCGAGGTGCTGCTGCGTCTCGCTCATCTGAGTGGCGACATGCGCTTCCACGATGCGGCAACACGCGCCGTGGCGGCCGCCTGGCCGGAAATGCAACGCGCGCCATATGCGCATGTCGGCCTGCTCGCGGGCCTGCAACAGTGGCTGGAGGCGCCGGCGCAAGTCGTGGTCCGCGGCCCGGCCGAGGAATTGCCAGCCTGGCGCGACGCCCTCCGCGACAGCCTTGCGCCCGACGACAGCGTCTACCTGATCGCCGACGACGCACGCGACCTGCCGCCCGCGCTGGCGGCCATGCGGCCTCCTGCGAGCGGTGCGCTGGCCTGGTTGTGCCGCGGCCACCAGTGCGAACCACCAACGGCCTCGCAGAGCGCCGTTAAACTGATGTTGGCGAGGAATAAACCCCCACGAGGGACGTCTGACAGCACATGAGCACAAGCCAAGGCAACCTGTTCCAGAACTTCGGCCGCAAGCGGCGCCTGCACAAGCAGATTTGCGCCGAACGCGATCGGCTCTACCGCATCGCGTGGTCATGGTGTCACGACAGCTACACGGCAGACGACCTGGTGCAGGAGACGCTGGCGCGCGCGCTGGACAAGGTCGAAGGTCTACGAGACGAGAGTCGCCTGCAGGTCTGGCTCACGCAGATCCTCGCCAACCTGTTCCGCGACCAGTTCCGCCGCATCACGCCGGACACGGGCTTGGAAAGCGATCTGCTCGCCGCCAGCGACGACCCGGAACACAGCGCCAACCGCAACCAGTTGGTGGCACGCACCCGCGAGGCCATCGCGCGACTCGGCGACGACCAGCGCCAGGTGCTGACACTGGTGGACATCGCCGAATTCAGTTACGCCGACACTGCGTCGATCCTCGATGTGCCGGTCGGCACCGTCATGAGCCGCTTGTCGCGCGCGCGTCGACGCATGCGCGAGCTGCTCGAACAGCAAGGTATAGGACATGCCGACGTCATTCCGCTGAGGAGACCCCAATGAGTAGCAGTAACGAACTCGATCTGAATGCCTATGTCGACGGCGAATTGAGCGCCGATCAACAAGCGGAATTCCTGGAGGCCATGCGTAGCGACCCCGAACTCGCGCGCCAGGTGTGCGAGCTCGGTCAGCTCAAGGCACAACTGCGCCTCGCCTATGCGGCACCGCCGCAACCGCGGCGACGTGTCGTGGCCCGTGTCGGCAGCTCCTGGCGTGCCGTGGCGGCCGGTGGGCTGCTGATGTCGGTCGGCGTGGTCGCCGGCTGGTTGATGTCGGGCGAAAACCAGCGTGACGCCGACAACCGGTTCGTCGTGCTCGATCCACAGGGGCGCGGGCAGGCACCGGCCACGGCGGCGAGTGAAGAGACACGCATCGTGTTCCACCTGACCAGCGCCGACCCGATGGTCGCCGGTGAGCTGCTCGATGAAGTCGAAACCATGCTCAGTGCATACCAGGCCGATCACCGGCCGCTGCGTGTCGAGGTCGTCAGCCACAGCGAGGGCCTCGACCTGTTGCGCAAGAGCCTGACCGTGCACGAAGGGCGTATCCACGAACTCGCCGGGCGGTTCTCCAACCTGACGTTCGTCGCGTGCAAGAACACGATCGACCGTCTGCGCGTCGAGCACGGCATCGAGGTCAAGCTGATCCCGGATGCCGAAGTGATCGACTCCGGGGTGAGCCACGTGGTGCGACGGCAGAAAGAAGGCTGGTCGTACATCCGTGTCTGACGCCTGACGGACACGACCAATGAAACGCAGCTGCTTGAAGCTGTTAGCGATTTCGGGCTTGGTTGGCCTGGTGGTGTGTTCCGGTGTCGCGGCTGCGGCACCGGAGTCCGCCCGTCAGAAGGTTGTCTACCACATCAGTGACGCCGACCCCGAACGTCAGCGCGCGGCGCTGAGCAACATCCAGAATCATCTCAACGATAGCGGCGACGATGCGCTCGAGATCGAGGTCGTCGTACAGGGAGACGGCGTCACCCTGCTGCTGTTGCCGGGGACGTATCCCGACCTGCCCCGCAACTTGGTTCCCAATGCCACCGACCAGGTCCAGATCCGCATCGAGAACCTCAAGATCCGCGGCGTCCATTTCGAGGTCTGCGCAAGTTCACTCAAGCGCCGCGGCATCGACGATTCGGGCCGCCTGTTCGACGTCGATGCGGACGATATCGTTCCCAGCGGGCTCGCCGAACTGGTGCGCCTGCAGCATGCCGGGTTTACCTACATAAAACCCTGACCCCTGATCCGGCACGTGATGCCGGTCGTATCCCGCACGGAGGCTATGCAACGGACGCGCGTGCACCGCTTGCCGGTGGCGCCGGCCGTCCCAATAACTGATCTGCCAAAGAGCAGGAGCGAGGAGACGATGAAGAAGACAATGCAGTGGGCCCTGCTGGGCCTGGTCGGCCTGCTGGCTTTCACCGGTTGTGCCACCACCACAAACAACGGGTATTCGAAACAGAAGGTCGTCTATCACGTGAACTATGACGACCCGAAACAGCAGACCGGCGCATTGCGCAACATCCAGAACCACATCAACGCGGTCGGCAAAGACAACCTCGACCTGCGTGTCGTCATGCACGGCAACGGGCTGTCGCTGGTCCTGCTGCCCGAGGCCCTCGGCCACACCAAGGGCTTCAAGACCGCAAATGCCGACCCGCAACGCCAGGCGGCGATCGACAACCTGAAGGTGCAGGGCGTGAAATTCGAGATCTGCGCCAATACCGTCAAGGGCAGGAACGTAAATCCCAGCGAAGACCTGTACGACTTCAGCGAGTCCGACATCGTCCCCAGCGGCGTCGCCGAACTCGCCGAACTGCAGACCAAAGGGTTCACCTACATCAAACCCTGAACCCCCATACCGGGGCCCGCACGGGGCCCCGGTATGGCGTTTCCGCACGCCAATCGGCTGCAATAGTTCGCCGCCACGGACGGTCTTATTGAGCGATGGCTAAACTACGCACCGATTTCGAAACCCTGGTAAGCGCGCACTCTCCCGAGCTGTTCCGCTTCGCCATGGGTCTTTGCCACAACCGCGACACGGCAGAGGATCTCGTCCAAGAGACCTTCCTGCGTGCCTGGCGGGCGCGCACGGACCTGCGCGACAGCAAGGCGCTGCGAGCCTGGCTGTACACCATCCTGCGCAACGAACATGCGCGGCTGTACGAGCGCCAGCGCCCGGACGTCTACGATCCGTTCGAGCTGCCCGATATTCCCGTCCGCGGCTATGACACCAGCGCCGCGGCCTTCGCCACCCGACGCGCACTGGCGCAGCTCGATCCCGATTATCGTGACCCGCTGCTCCTGCAGGTCATCGGCGGCTTCAGCTGCCGCGAGATCGGCGACATGCTCGACCTCAACACCAACACGGTACTGACCCGCCTGTTCCGCGCGCGCAAGTTCCTGCGCGAGCTTCTCGGCGAGCAGGTCGACCAGGAGGTGGCCTCATGAACTGTCTCGAATTCCGTCGTCGTCTGCTCAGCGATCCGTTCGATCACGACGACTCCCTCGATCAGCACGAATCCGCGTGCGCTGCGTGCGCCGGGTTTGCTCGCGGTCTACGCGCCGAAGAGATCCGTCTGCGCGCGCTGCTGCAGGACGTGGCACCACCGGCCGGGATGGCCGAACGCATCCAGCTCGCGGTCCGTGACGAACGACGCGAAACGCAGCGCCGTCGCGTGTGGTATGCGGCGGCCGCCAGCGTATTGATGGCCGTGAGCGTGAGCATGGTGTCGCTGTGGACCGGCGCACTCGAACGCGGCGGGCAGACGCTGGCGCAGTCCGTGGTCAACCACATTGAGGATGAGGCCACACATCTGCGCGAAGCCCACCCGGTATCGCTGCAGCGTGTGCGCTATGTGTTCGATCGATTCGGCGCGGAACTGACCGAAGACATCGGACCGGTGCATTTCGCTGCGGAGTGCCTGATGCGTCACCGCACCGGGGTGCACCTGGTGTTGCCGGGCAAGATGGGCCCCGTCACGGCGTTTTTCATGCCTGGCGAGATGACGGACGAGACGCTGCCCGTGGACTCCGAACGCTTTACGGGGCGCATCCTGCCAACCGCGTGGGGCAGTGTTGCCGTGGTCGGCGAAAGCGGTGAAGTGCTGGATGGCGTGGGTGAACGCCTGGTCGCGGCGGTACGCTGGCCCGCTGGCGAGCGTGAGCGGACGGCCGGATCAGACCGAGCCCGGCTGACTGGGCGTGGCCTCGTCGGCGACGTCGACGCCACCGCGCATCAACAGGATAGTTGACCGGCACTGGCGGCAGCGCAGCAGCTGACTGCCCTTGAACACGCGCATCCACAGGCTGCGGTGATAGCGGGTCATATCGGTTCCGCCACAGGTGTGGCAGACACGTTTTTTTGTTATCCACGTCATGTCTGTTCTCCCGACGCCGTCGGCTCGGCACTGCCTGACGGTGTCGCTTCGGCTCCATTCGACCAGCCCGCCGCAGCGGCATCGTCGCTGTCGCGGGCCTCGACCCAGCGCGAACTCCCGTCGCGCGTCTGCTCCCGCTTCCAGAACGGGGCACGGGTCTTCAGATAGTCAATAATAAACTCACACGCGCGAAATGCCTCCCCCCGATGTGCACTGGCCACGGCCACAAGCACGATCGGGTCCTGCGGCAGCACCTCGCCGACGCGATGCACCACGCGCACCATGTCGAGTGCCCAGCGCTGCCCGGCCTCATCGACAATGGCCGCAAGCGCTTTCTCCGTCATGCCGGGATAATGCTCCAACGTCATCGAATGGACGCGATCTCCCTGGTTCAGGTCGCGCATCAGGCCGACGAAACTGACCACACCACCAACCTGCGGTCCGGCCGCGTGCACTGGCACCAGCTCGGCAAGCGGATCGAACGCGTTGGCCTGGACCCGGATTTCGACCTTCATGCAGCGCCTCCGCAGCTCAGCCGCCCGTGACGGGCGGGAAGAAACCGATTTCGTCGCCGTCGGTCAGCACCTGATCATCGCCCGCCATCGTCTGATTGACCGCGGCCAGTACACGCTGATCGGACGCAAAAACCTCGGCCCAGGGGGCGCCGCGTGTCGCCAGCTCGCGACGCAATGCGGCCACGGTGGACGGCGCGGCGTCGAGTGACTCCGCGTCGCAGTCCAGACGCTCGCGCAGACTGGCAAAGTACAGCACCCTGATCATCGCAACATCTCGCAAAAAGGCAGGAAATCGACGGACTCGCCGCGCGCGATCACGCGCCCTTCGGGTATCACGACCAGCCCATTGGCCCAGGTCACGGAACTCAGCACACCCGACGAGCGGCTCGGGTGGACACTCGCGCGGGCGATGCCGTCACCGCCGATCGCCAGCTGTGCACGTTGAAACTCGCGCCGCTTGTCGGGGCGTTGCCAGTCGAAGTCGGCGATCACCTGCATCGGCTGCAGGCGCCAGTCGTCGCGGCCCTGTAGTCGCAGCAGGAAAGGACGCACAAACAGCAGGAAGGTGACGAACAGCGACACCGGATTACCTGGCGAACCGATGAAAGGCGTGCCATCGATATGGCCGAACGCCACGGGTTTGCCCGGGCGGATCGCGATCTTCCACATGTCGAGCGTACCCAGCGCCTCGATCGCCGGTTTGACGTGGTCCTCCTCGCCGACCGACACGCCACCCGAGGCGAACACGAGATCCGCGCACGATGCAGCCTCGGCCAGCGCGGCCTTGGTCGCCTCGAGCGTGTCCTCGACGATGCCCATCTCGATGACCTCGCAACCCAGCGCGCGCAACAGCCCACCCGCTGTGAACAGATTGGAGTTGTAGATCTTGCCCGGCGTCAACGGCTCGCCGGGCATCAGCAGTTCGTCGCCGCTCGCCACGACGGCGACCCGTGGCCGCCGACACACCACGAGTTCGGCGCAACCGACCGACGCCGCCAGTCCCAGATGCTGGGGCTCGAGGCGGGTGCCCGCGCGGATGATCTCGCTACCCGCAGCGATGTCTTCGCCGCGCCGCCGCACGTTGTCGCCAGGCGGCACCGCCACATCGACGCGCACACGGCCCGCCGATGCCGTGCAGACCTCCTGCATCACGACCGCATCGGCACCTGCCGGGATCGGTGCGCCGGTGAAGATGCGTGCTGCGGTTCCCGGCACCAGCGGTTCAGGGGCAACACCCGCCGGCAACCGCTGTGACACCGGCAGCTCGGCGCCCGCACTGCGGCAGTCGGCGGCATTCACCGCATAGCCGTCCATCGCGCTGTAGTCCCAGCCCGGCACGTCGATCGTGCTTACGACGCCGGCGGCGAGGACGCGACCGAGGCCGTCGCGCAAAGCCACGTTGTCGGTACCCGACAGCGGATGCGCGGCAGCCACCAGGCGCTCGACCGCCTGTTCGTAACTGAGCAGGCCGCTCAGGGTCGGTGTGCAACACAGTTCTTCGGTCAAGGTATCCCCCCTCAGCACGGCACGACAGGCGACATCATAGGGTGATGCCGAAAGTCTCCTTGAAGCGGGCGTCGAAATCCGCGCGGCTCAAGGCATGATTCTGGGTGCCGGCATGCTCAATCTTGATCGCCCCCATGAGCGACGCGATACGCCCCGTGATCTCCCAATCCAGGTCATTCTGCAGACCATACAGCAGGCCGCCGCGATACGCGTCACCGCAACCCGTCGGGTCGACCAGATGTTGCGCCGGCGCCAGTGGGATCTCGATCTCGCGGCCCTTGGTGTAGATCGTCGAACCTTCCCCCCCACGCGTCACGATCACGGCCTCGGCGTCGCGCGCGAGCTGCGCCGGCGATTTGCCCGTCCGCTCCTGCATCAGCTTGGCTTCGTAGTCGTTGAAAGCGAGCCAGGTCGCCTGCTCGGCAAAGCGCGAGAGGTCGTGACCGTCGAACATCGGCATGCCCTGGCCGGGGTCGAATATGAAGGGGATTCCCGCCTCGACGAACTGCTGTGCGTGCTCGATCATGCCCTGGCGCCCGTCGGGCGAAACCATGCCGATGCGCACGCCGTCGAAGTCTCCGACCTTGCCGTGATGGCAGAAATTCATCGCCCCGGGATGGAACGCCGTGATCTGGTTGTCGTCCTGATCGGTCGTGATATACGCCTGGGCGGTGTAGGCATCCGGAATCTCACGCAGGGCAGAACGTGAAATCCCCTGCGAATCCAACCAGTTGGCGTATGGCCCGAAGTCGCTGCCGACAGTACCCATGGGCAGGCCATCACCGCCGAGCAGATGGAGGTTGAACGCGATATTGCCGGCACAGCCACCGAAATTGCGGCGCATCTCGGGTACCAGAAACGACACGTTCAGTATGTGAACCTGCTCGGGCAGGATGTGGTTCTTGAACTGGTCCTGAAACACCATGATGGTATCGAAGGCCATGGAGCCGCAAATCAGTGCTGTCATGCAATAAATCCCTGGAATAAAAACGCTTTCGCCCCGTCTAACTGTACCGATGCACGGCGTAGCCTTGAGCTGTCGGATGGGCGTGCTAGTGTTTGTTGTTCGAGCAGACCCGCTAGGTGCGTAATCCGGTAGCAGATGGTAACGTAAGGCGGCTTTGCATGGCCAAAGTCGATCGTGACCGGCCACCCGGCAGTGCCGCAGCGCGGCGCGCCGAAGATCACAAGAAACGAGACTGGAGGAATCCCATGCTGATGAAGAAACTCGCGCTGACTGGAATCGTTGCCGGGCTGTTGCTGGGCGGTAGCGCTTTCGCTGCCGACAAGGCCGGCGCCGAGGCCGCGATCGCTGCCGCCAAGGCCGCGCAGAAAGCGGCATCCGCCGCGGGTGGCGAATGGCGCGACACGGGCAAAATGATCAAAGAAGCCGAAGAAGCGGTCGCAGCCGGTAATTTCGGCAGCGCCGAGGCGCTGGCGAAGAAGGCCGAGGCACAGGGTAACCTGGGCAAAGAGCAGGCCATGGGCCAGAGCAACGTCGGCAACCCCGGCTACCTGTACAACTGAGCGCACGCGCTTGAGCGAGGAACCCCGCCACGATGGCGGGGTTTTTTGTGCCCGACAGGCATCCCCTCACAGGTAGCGCGGCAGCAGCACAAGCGCCCATACGAGCAGCGCCAGCGAGATCGCGAGGAATACCGACGCCGAACCGATGTCCTTGGCGCGCCCTGCGAGTTGATGGTGCTCGGTGCCCACGCGGTCGACCGTAGCCTCGATCGCCGAATTGAGCAGCTCGACGATCATCACCAGCACCCAGCTACCCACGAACAAGGCGCGCTCGACGCCGCTGGCGCCCAGCCAGAACCCGAGCGGCACGATGAACACGCTCAGCATCACTTCGAGACGGAACGCGGCTTCGTGGCGAAAACACGCGGCAAAGCCCTGTAGCGAATAGCCGAACGCGCGGATGAGCCGCGTCATGCCGACGGTCTGGTTGAACTCCGACATCGTGACGAAGGACTAGGCGGCAGCCACTCAGCCGGCCGCCTGCCAACGCAGGTCCAGCTCGCGCGCGGCGCGCACGTCGTCGAGGCGTCGCACCGGCAGCGTATGCGGCGCCGTCTTCACGATCTCGGCGCTCGTCTCCGCTTCGGCCTTGATCGCGACCATCGCCGCGACGAAGCCGTCGAGTGCGTCCATCGCCTCGGTCTCGGTCGGCTCGATGAGGAAACACTCCGGCACCAGTAGCGGGAAGTAGGTGGTCGGTGCGTGGTAACCGTGGTCGAGCAGGCGCTTGGCGAAATCCATCGCCGTGACCCCCAGCTCCTTTGCCTGCTTCTTCAGCGTGACGATGAACTCGTGCGTCGCGCGGCGTCCGGGATAAGCCAGGTCGAAACCGGCGTCGGCGAGCCGCTTGGCCAGGTAATTGGCGTTCAGCGTCGCGTACTCGGCCACGCGCACCATACCCTCACCACCGAGCAGGCGCGCATATACGTACGCACGCAGCAACACGCCGGCGTTGCCCGCAAACGCCGACAACTTGCCGATCGTCTGCGGACATTCCTTCTCGGTCAGCCAGTGGTAGTCGTGGCCATCGAAACCCACCATGGGCACCGGCAGAAACGGAATCAGGCGCTCGCTGACACCGACCGGCCCGGCACCCGGACCGCCGCCGCCATGCGGTGTCGAAAAGGTCTTGTGCAGGTTCATGTGGATGACATCGAAACCCATGTCGCCCGGGCGCACCTTGCCGAGGATCGCGTTGAGGTTGGCGCCGTCGTAATACAGCAGGCCGCCGGCCTCGTGGACCAGTCGCGCGATCTCGGTGATGCGGCGCTCGAACACGCCGACCGTCGATGGGTTGGTCAGCATGATGCCCGCGGTCTGCGGACCGAGCACGGCCTTGAGTGCCTCGACGTCGACGTCGCCGTCGTCCAGCGTCGGGATCTCGCGCACCTTGTATCCACACATCACCGCTGTCGCCGGGTTGGTGCCGTGCGCGGCATCCGGCACGATGATCTCGTTGCGCGCGCTGTCGCCGCGGGCGTCGTGATAGGCGCGGATCATCGCCACGCCGGTGAACTCACCCTGCGCCCCGGCCGCCGGAACCAGCGACACGCGCTTCATCCCGGTGACTTCCTTGAGGATCTCCTGCAGGTCGTACATGCAGGCGAGGAAACCCTGACTGTGCGTATCCGGCGCGTAGGGATGGCGTGCCAGCAGACCCGGCAGCATCGCCAGTGAATTGCACGCCCGCGGGTTGTATTTCATCGTGCACGAACCGAGTGGATAGAACTCGGTATCGATCGAGAAATTCTTGCGCGACAGACGCGTGTAATGGCGTACCGCCTGCATCTCCGACACCTCGGGCAGGGCGGGCGGATTGGCGCGCTGCAGCGCAGTTGGCACACCGTCGAGTGGCGGCCGCTGCTTCGGCGCCTGAGCGAAGGCGCGACGACCGGGTTGCGATTGTTCGTAGATCAGCATGGTCAGATCCGATAAGGCGGTGCGCCCCGCCGGTCGGGGCGCCGGTGGTGTCACTCAGCCGAGCGCATCGATCGCGGCATCGTAATTGGGCTCGTCGGCGATCTCGCCGACCAACTCGGTGTGCAGCACCTTGTTGTCCTGGTCGACGACGACCACGCCGCGCGCGGTGATCCCGGCCAGCGGACCGTCTTCGATGAGCATGCCGTAGTCTTTGGCGAAGTTGCGCGAACGCATCATCGACAGCGTCTTGACCTCGGTCGTGCCCTCGGCCTGACAGAAGCGCCCCTGGGCGAACGGCAGGTCGGCGGAGACGACGAGCACGACGACATCGTCACGGCCGCCCAGGCGCTGGTTGAACACCTTGGTCGACGTGGCGCAGGTCGGCGTATCGAGGCTCGGCACGATGCTGATGATCTTCTTCTTGCCGGCAAAATCGTCGAGCGTCAGATCGTTGAGCTCACCATCGACGAGGCGGAAATTGGGCGCCGTGCTGCCGACCGCAGGCAGATCGCCGTTGGTGCTCAGCGGGTTGCCCTGCAATGTTACCTGTGCCATCTCAGTTCTCCTTTAATGATCGGTTACGGCCGCTGCGCGAGCGGCATCAATTGAACTTGGGTTCGACGGGGCAGCGCGCCTGCGTGCGGGCAGCGATCACCCGCGACAGCTTCGACGCATACTCATCGATGTCCGCCTCGGTGCGCATCTCCGTGGCACATACCAGCACCGCGTTTTCGAGTTCGGGGTAGTCCGCCGCGAGATCGTAGCCGCCGAGCACATTGTGCGCGGCCAACGAACGCAAGACGTCGGCGACCGGCGCCGCGAGCTGCAATACACCCTCGTGGAACAGCGGGCCGTCGAAGCAGCGCGTGACACCGTCGATCGCACACAAGCGCTCGAGCAACGTCGCGGTATTGGCGTGGCAACTGGCGGCCACGCGCGCCAATCCCTCGCCGCCGAGCAGCGCCATGTGAATCGTCGCCGCGGTAACCAGCAGCCCCTGATTGGTGCAGATGTTCGAGGTCGCTTTGGAGCGCCGGATGTGCTGTTCACGCGCCTGTAGCGTCAGCGCGAACCCGGTCTTGCCTTCGAGGTCCACGGTCTTGCCGATGATGCGGCCCGGCATCTGCCGCACAAGGTCCTGCTTGCAGCACAGGAAGCCGAAATACGGGCCACCCGACGACAAAGGCGCGCCCAGCGGCTGCCCCTCGCCACAGGCGATGTCGGCACCGCCGTTGGCCGCGTCGCCCCATTCACCCGGCGGCTTGAGCACCGCCATGGCCAGCGGGTTGACGACCGCGATCGCGAGCATGCCGTTGGCATGGGCAAAATCGGTCAGTGCATCGACATCTTCGAGCACGCCGAAAAAGTTGGGCTGGGGCACGACAAGGGCGGCGAAATCCTCGCCGGCAAAGGCCTGCAGGGCCGTCTGATCGGTGCGCCCCGAACGCGCATCGAACCCGACTTCCACGAGCTCGATGTTCTGGTTGCTGACGATCGCACGGACCGTCTTGCGGTAAGCAGGGTGCAGCGTGCGCGGCAACAGCACGCGGCGCGACTTCGACTTGCGGTTGGCGCGTACCGCCATGAGCACGGCCTCGGCGAGGCCCGAAGCACCGTCATACAACGACGCATTGGACACATCCATGGCCATGAGCGCCGTCATCATCGACTGGTACTCGTACAGCAGCTGCAGCGTGCCCTGGCTGGCCTCGGCCTGGTACGGCGTATAGGCACTGTAGAACTCGCCGCGGGTTGCGATCTGCCATACCGCCGCGGGGATGTGATGGTCGTAGGCACCGGCACCGATGAAGCACAGCGGCTGTCCATCCATGCGCGCACGCGCATGCATGAGCGCCGTGACTTCCATCTCCGACATGCCCTCGGGCAGCTTTTCCAGCGCCTTCGCGCGCAGTGTCGGTGGGATTTCGTCGAACAGGTCGTCGATGCTGTCGACGCCGATCGCCGTCAACATGGCACGAACGTCGTCTTCGGTGTGTGGGATAAACGGCATGCAGGGTTCCCCTGGGCGGCGGACCGATGACGGATCAGTGCTCGTCGGATTCCGCGTGTTCGGCGTAGCTGTCGGCGTCCATGAGGCCTTCGAGTTCGGCCGGATCAGACAACCGGAGACGGAAGATCCAGCCGCCCTCGTACGCTTCCTGGTTGATCGTCTCGGGCGCCTCGGCGAGTGCTTCGTTGACCTCGATGACCTCACCACTGAGCGGGCTGAACACGTCCGACGCGGCTTTTACCGACTCGACCACCGCGCATTCGCTGCCGGCACCGAGTTCAGCGCCCACCTCGGGCAGCTCGACGAACACCAGATCACCGAGCAATTCCTGGGCATGGTCGGTGATCCCGATCGTGACGACACCATCGTCCTCGACGCGGACCCACTCGTGCGATTTGGTGTACTTCAGTTCACTCGGAACATCGTTGCTCATTGTGCGTTTCCTCTGCTACGGAATCGCCGACGACCGCCGGTCGACGGCATGTTCGGCCGGTCCCGAGTGCGGGCCCCGGCAATAAGCCCTACAGGTCGATGCAGGCCTTGCCGTTGCGCGCGAACGGCATCTTCACACGGCGCACCGCGAGGCGTTTGCCGCGGATATCGACCGTGAGCTCGTCGCCGGCGTCGGCACTGATGCGTGCCATCGCAATCGACCGTTCCAGCGTGGGCGAGAATCCGCCCGACGTTATCTCACCGACTTCGCGCTCACCCGCGTAGATCTTCTGGTGTCCACGCAGCACGCCCTTGTCTTCGAGGACCAGGCCGACGAATCTTGCAACACTACCCGCTGCCTTCTGCTTTTCAAGTGCGGAACGGCCGATGAAATCGCGTTCGGCGGGTTCGAAGGCGACGGTCCAGGACAACCCCGACGCCAGCGGCGTTACGCTCTCGTCCATATCGCTGCCGTACAGGTTCATGCCGGCTTCGAGACGCAGGGTATCGCGCGCGCCGAGTCCGCACGGCTGCACACCGGCCGCCGCCAGTGCGCGCCACAGGGCCGGCGTGTCCGCCTCGGGCAGCATGATCTCGAAACCGTCTTCGCCCGTATAGCCGGTGCGACCGATGAACCAGTCGCCGGCGTATGCCGCACTGAAGGGTTTCAGTGCCATCGCCGCCGCACGTACGTCCTGCGGCAGCAGGGCCTCGGCCTTGGCGCGGGCGTTGGGGCCCTGAACGGCGACCATGCCGACATCGAACCGTGCGTCTACCGCGACATCGAATGCAGCCGCGTGCTCACCGAGCCAGGCCAGATCCTTTTCGGTGGTGGCCGCGTTGACCACCATGCGGAACCATTCGTCGGAGAGAAAGTAGACGATGAGATCGTCGATGACCCCGCCATCGGGCCGCAGCATGCACGAATACAGCGCCTTGCCCGGCGTCGTCAGCTTGCCGACATCGTTGGCCAGCAGATGCTGCAGGAACGCCCGCACGCGCGCACCGCGCAAATCGACCACGGTCATGTGGCAGACGTCGAACATACCCGCGTCGCGTCGCACGGCGTGGTGTTCCTCGATCTGCGAGCCATAGTTCACCGGCATGTCCCAGCCGCCGAACGGCACCATGCGCGCACCCATGTCGCGGTGGGTCTCATTGAGTACCGTCTTCTTGTCCATCACTCACTCCGCACAGCCAAAACAAAGGGGCGGTATGGTTTCCGCGATCAGCAAAACCCATACCGCCCCTCTGTCCAGAAACCTGAGAGTTTAAGAGCTTCGCAGCCCTCTGCCCCGTCGGTGGATGCACCAGGCACCGCTCTCCAGAGTCGACCCGAATCCGCGCAGCGGATTCACCCCGATGGTCCTTCTGCCTGAGCGATTCCGGGCGGAAATTGCGCCTTCGGCGTCGGCACCGCCTGCAACGCGGCGTGCCGAGCTCTCCCATGGGTTGAGCGTCGAGTCGAGGACTATATCCGACCGCCGACGACATTGCCAGATCGCCCGCCGGCTGCCGAGGCGACCTTTGCCGGCACAGTCATTATCATGCTCGCAGGTGCCGCCCCGGCACTCGTGAGCGATCGACCGGATGGACGAAGACACCGCGACACACCCGCAATCCGCTGCGGCACTGCCCCGCCCGTGGACCGTCTTCCTGGCCTATCTCGGCTTCGTCATCTACGGCAGTACGGTGCCGTTGGACTTTGTTGCACGATCTGCCACCGACGCCCTGCGCAGCTTCGCCGGCGCCATGCTGAACGGCGACACGACCTGGTCGTGGACCGACTCGGTGACCAACGTGGCCCTCTACATCCCGCTCGCCCTGCTCGGCGTCGCCGTGCTCGCCGGGCGTGGCCGCCGCTGGGGGGCGGCGACGGTCGCCCTTGTCGTCGTCGCTTGTACGGCCGTCAGCACCGGCATCGAGTTCATGCAGGAGTTCATCGCCAGTCGCACGCCGCTGCGCGCGGACATTCTGAACAACCTGCTCGGTGCCCTGCTGGGTGCCGCGATCTGGCCTTGGATGCAACCCCGATTCGATGCCCTGCGCAGCGGCGCAGCACGTTTCCTGCG
>JAGRHA010000339.1 GCA_020445205.1 Gammaproteobacteria bacterium | reverse complement strand
TGTCGGCTGAACTCCACATTCTACTGCAAAACGACTTCCCGGCTTTGCGGAAGGTCAAGGTAAAAATGCTGCCGGCGCAGCAATCGCCGACGCGGCGGCGGGTTACCACCTACCGTTCGGCGGCAGCCGCAGACGTGTTGCACGCCGCCGCATCCGGAATTTCTGACACCGAACTACGCATGGCGCTGCAGCGCCTGGGAACGAAACTCGCCCCCGTAGACTAGCCCAATCAGGACGCCTGTGCCGGCCGCATGTACGAAATCGGCGCGCGCTCGGCGTCCTGGAAGGTCACTTCCTCCCACGCATCCGGTTGCGCGATCAGCGCCTTGAGCAGACGGTTGTTGAGCTCGTGTCCCGATTTGTAGCCATTGAAGGCACCGATCAGGCTATGGCCGAGCAGGTACAGATCACCGATCGCATTAAGGATCTTGTGGCGCACGAACTCGTCCTGATAACGCAGGCCGTCTTCGTTCAACACCCGGAAATCGTCGACGACGATGGCGTTGTCCATGCTGCCGCCGAGAGCCAGACCGTTCGCCCGCAGCATCTCGATGTCGCGCAGGAAACCGAACGTGCGCGCACGGCTCACTTCCTTGACGAACGAGGTCGACGAGAAATCGATCACCGAGTTGCGGCGCTCTTCGCTCATGGCCGGATGGTCGAAATCGATACCGAAGCTCACCTTGAAGCCGTTGAACGGCTCGAACCGGGCGATCTTGTCGCCGTCACGCACCTCGATCGGTTTCTTGATCCGAATGAAGCGCTTGGCGACATTCTGTTCCTCGACACCCGCTGACTGGATCAGGAACACGAACGGACCCGCGCTGCCGTCCATGATCGGGACTTCGGCGGCGCTGACATCGACATAGGCGTTGTCAATGCCGAGGCCGGCAAAAGCCGACAGAAGATGCTCGACCGTCGAGATGCGCACACCATCCTTGATCAGCGTCGTCGACAGGCGCGTGTCACCGACGTTCTCCGCTTTCGCGGGGATGTCGACGGGCGAGTCGAGATCGACACGACGGAAAATGATGCCGCTGTCGGGGGCTGCCGGGCGCAACGTCAGGTATACCTTTTCGCCGGTGTGAAGGCCCACACCGGTGGCTCGAATGACGTTTTTCAGCGTACGCTGCCTAATCATCGTTGACGTTCTCCAGTCCACAATTCCATATCTGTCAGCCACTTAGCTCACGGCATCGTGGACTCGTGACGACGCAATGGTTCAGTGTTCCCCCGACAACTGCTTAGGGAATACCCTAATTATCCGATTTTTCTCAACTCAATCAAGCAAAAATGTCAATCCCTACCATTTGCCGGATCCCCACCTCGCTGTGTCAGTCGGCCTGACGACGCAGAAACGCCGGGATATCCAGGTACTCCATGTCCTTACTGGTGGCCGCCTTCACGAATGCCTTGGCGGTCTTCTCTTTACTGCGGGATTGGGCAAGCGCCTCGCGCGAATTGTAATCGACATTTTCGGTTTCGACCGTGTCATTTGCGACCAGGCGGACCGGTTTGAGTTCGACCTCGGGTGTAGCGACGACGGCTGCCGGCGGTTCGCCAAGGCCCGTGGCCACCACGGTCACGCGCATTTCGTCGGTCATTTCGGGATCGATGACGGTACCCACGACCACGGTCGCGTCGTCACGCGCAAACTCCTTGACCGTGTTGCCCACCTCGTCGAATTCGCCGATCGCGAGATCCAGGCCGGCCGTGATATTCACCAGGATGCCGCGCGCGCCCGAGAGGTTGATGTCCTCGAGCAGCGGGCTGCGGATCGCGAGTTCGGCGGCGTCACGTGCGCGGTTCTCGCCGCTGGCACGTCCGGTGCCCATCATGGCCACCCCCATCTCCGACATCACGGTGCGCACGTCGGCGAAGTCGACGTTGATCAGTCCAGGTTTCGTGATCAGTTCGGCGATCCCCTGCACAGCGTTGAGCAGCACGTCGTTGGCGGCCTTGAAGGCATCCAGCAGCGAAGTGGTCTTGCCGAGCACCGAAAGCAGTTTTTCGTTCGGAATCGTAATCAACGAATCGACGCTCTCGGTTAGCTTGGCGATACCCTCTTCGGCAATCTTCAGACGCTTGCCGCCCTCGAACGAAAACGGCTTGGTCACGACCGCGACCGTGAGGATACCCAGCTCCTTCGCCACTTCGGCGACCACGGGCGCCGCGCCGGTACCGGTACCACCGCCCATGCCGGCCGTGATGAATACCATATCGGCGCCCTCGAGGGCCTCGTAGATGCGGTCGCGATCCTCCATCGCGGCGTCGAAGCCGCGATCGGGATTGGCACCCGCACCGAGTCCGCGCGTAACGTTCGATCCGAGTTGCAGTGCCGTGCGCACCTCGGTGTTCTTCAGC
>JAGRHA010000338.1 GCA_020445205.1 Gammaproteobacteria bacterium | reverse complement strand
GTAGGTCACCGTGAGGGTGCGCAGCGGCCCCGCTTCGCGGATCAGGCGGAAATACAACACGAACGCCAGCGACGTCGACAGGATCGCCAGTGCGATCACGGCAGCGGCGACGCGTGCGGAAGGCCATGTCGATAGCGGGAACAACGGCAGCAGCGGTAACAGCACCGCTGCGGCGCCCAGCTGACTGCCGGTTGCCGACACGATGGACGGCACCTGGCCGAGCCGCCGACGCGCGAGATTGGCCGCCAGTACATAAGAAAAGGCGGCGACCAGCCCCGTGACGACCGACAGCACCGGGATGCCATCGCCACCGTGCGGGCTGCCCACGAGCACGACGACGCCTGCGAAACCCAATGCCACGCCGGCAACACGGGCAGAGCCGACGGGCTCCGAGCGCGTCGCCAATGCGACGAGCACGGCGAACAGCGGCACGGTCGCATTGAGGATCGAGGTCATGCCCGCGGTAAGCGCGATCGAGGAGTATGCCAGCAGGGTGAACGGTGCCGCTGCACTCAACACGCCCATGAGTACGAGCGCGCGCCACTCGCGCCGCAGGATGCCGATTTCGCCCCGCATAGCGACCAGCGGCAGCAGCACCAGCCCTGCCAGCAACACGCGCAGTTCGATCAACCATACGGGCCCCAGGCTGGGAACAGCGATACGCATGAACAGGAACGAACCGCCCCACAACGCGGCCAGCAACAGCAGAACAGGATAGAAAGGCACGTGGAATTGGCTGCCGCGTCGCGTGATCAGGCGTGCAACACGCTGAGCGCCTGCGCGACGACCTGCTTCATCGACCGCGCGTCGGCGCCGGTACTGCCGAGCACGCGCAGGCCCCAGACCGTGGTCATCAGGAACTTGGCCAAAACCGACGGCGAACGCTCGGCCGGCAGCAGGCCATCGCGCTGGGCTTGCTCCAGCGCCGCGCGCAGGCGCATTTCGATACGCGTGAGGTGTGCCGTGACACGATCGTGGATGTCCGCATCTGCGCGCGCGATCTCCAACGCCGAGTTGACCAGCAGACAGCCGCGCCGACGCGCATCGCTGCGGTCTGCGGAGAGATCGGCGAAGAACGCCGCGATGCCCTGCAACGGATCGGCAGCGCCATCGAGACGCTTGTCGAGTCGCGTCAGTGTCTGCGCGGCGTAGTGGTCGAGCGCGGCGAGAAACAGCCCCTGCTTGGAATCGAATGCCGCGTACAGACTGCCGGGTTGCAGATGCGTCGCATCCACGAGCTGGGTGATGCTGGTCGCCGCATAACCATGCTCCCAGAACGCCTTCATGGCGCGCTCGATCACGGCCTCGCGATCGAAACTTGCGGGTCTTGCCACGGTCGCCTTTCTCCTTGCCTGTACACCTGAGTATAGCCCGTGACGGCTCATACTTGAATATTCATTCAATAACGCCTAATAATTATTGAACGATCATTCCACAACGAGGAACAACCATGTCCACACTCGGTGAAAGCATTGCCGAATACGATGCACAGAAAGCCGCACGGGTACCGGCGACGGTGCTGCAGACGATGGCCGACGCCACCGCACAACTGCGCGCCCAGGGTATCGCCGACCACAGCGTGAAGACCGGCGACAGCGCGCCCGATTTCGTCCTCCCCAACCACCACGGCGAACCCCGTCGCCTGTACGACCTGCTCGCGTCGACGACCGTGGTGCTGAACTTCTACCGCGGTGGCTGGTGCCCGTACTGCAACATGGAACTCAATGCCCTGCAGCAACGGCTACCGCAACTGAACGCGGCCGGCGCGACGCTCATTGCGGTATCGCCTGAACTCCCCGATCGTGCGCGCGACACCCAGGCGCGGCATGCGCTCGAATTCGACGTGCTCAGCGACGTCGGCAACCATATCAGCAGTCGATATGGCTTGACGTTCGAACTGCCCGAGCAATTGCGCCCGGTGTACACCAAGCTCGGCATCGATCTGCCGGCATACAACGGCGACGACAGTTTCGTGCTGCCCGTGCCGGCAAGCTATGTCATCGATCGCGACGGCGTCGTGCGCTATCACTTCGTCAACGTCGACTACACGCAGCGCCTCGAGCCCACGCTATTGCTGGACGTACTGCGCGGCCGATGAGACGCAGGCCGCGGCGAGCGGGTATGCTGACCGTCGCGGGCGACAGCGTCGCACCGCGACTGCTTCCAGCTTGAGGATGACCGATGGCGATCTGGGTCGATGCCGATGCCTGCCCGCGCGGCGTGCGTGACGTGCTTTTCCGTGCCGCGGAACGTTGCGGCGTCGAGCTGACGCTGGTTGCCAACCAGCGCATCGAGGTACCGCGCTCGCACCATATCCGCATGCTGCAGGTCGCGAAGGGCTTCGATGTGGCGGACAACGAGATCGCGCGTCGCGTACAGGCCGGTGATCTGGTCATCACCGCCGACATCCCGCTCGCAGCCGACGTCATCCCGCGCGGCGTCGACGTGATCAGTCCGCGCGGCGAGCGCTACACCGAGAACAATATCGGTGAGCGCCTGATCATGCGTGACTTCATGGATACGCTACGCGGCAGCGGCATGGCGAGCGGCGGTCCGCCACCACTGTCCGCGGCCGATCGCCAGGCATTCGCCAACGCACTCGACCGTTACCTCGCACGCCAGGCGCGCAGCTGATCGCGTCACCGTCACCCTGTCTGCGCGACAGGCATCGTCAGTCGTCGGCTTTCTTGCGCAGCTTCTTCGGCGGCCGGTGACCATCCCCGGTCTTGGCGGCTGCACTGTGCCGCTTGCCCGGCTTTCCCGCCTTCGCTGACGCGAATTTGCCTTTCGAGGTCTTCTTGTCGGGGCGTGCAGACTCGGCCTTGCGCGCGGGCTTGCGCTTAGCGCCCTTGTGGCTGTCAGCGGGCTTGGCATCCTTACGCTCCGCGCGTTCGTGGCGCCGTTTGCCGGGTCTGTCTGTCGCTGCAGCGGATTCGTGAGCAGGATCGAAATCGGCCAGGCGCTGAATGCCGAGTTTGCGTTGGCATACCCAGGCATGCTGTAGGTCACGCAGCGTTTCCTGCGGCATGCCGGCCGGCAGATCGACGAGTGAAAAGTCGTCGAAGATCTCGATGTGGCCGATGTACCGGCTTTCGATCTCGGCCTCGTTGGCGATCGCCCCGACGAGGTTCGACGGCTTTACGCCATCGCGATAGCCGACGGCGACGCGGAAGCGCTCCATCTCGATCTCCGGGAAATCCTTGAGCGGTTTCGCGGACGGCTCGATCACCTTGTGCGGCCGCTCGCGCGGTGCGCGCTCTTCGCGGCGCCGCGGTGCATCCGTGCGCTCATGCGGCTCGGAGCGCGTACGCCGTACGTCGTCCTTGGGATCGAGCAGCAGCGGCGCATCGCCCTGCGCGATGCGTGCCAGTGCCGCGGCGATCTGCAGGCCATCGAAATCCCCCTCCTGCTCGAGTTCGCTGACCAGACGGTAATACACGGCCAGATCGTCTCCGGCGGCGATCTCGCGCACGCTCTGCTTGAAACGCTCGGTGCGGCGGATGTTGATGTCCTGCACCGAGGGCACGTCCATCGGCTCGATCGGTTGCCCCGTGGCCTTTTCGATCATGCGCAGCAGGCGGCGCTCGCGTGGTGCGACGAACAGTATGGCTTCGCCCGATGCACCGGCACGCCCAGTGCGCCCGATCCGGTGCACGTAGGATTCCGTGTCGTACGGGATGTCGTAGTTGATCACGTGACTGACGCGCTTGACGTCGAGACCGCGCGCCACGACATCGGTCGCGACGAGAATGTCGAGTTTGCCGTCGCGCAGACGATCGACCGTACGTTCGCGCTGCGCCTGGGCAACGTCACCGTTGAGGGCCTCGGCGGCGAATCCACGCGCGCTGAGCTTCTCGGCGAGTTCCGCCGTCTGCGTCTTGGTGCGCACGAAGATGATCACGCCATCGAACGCTTCGGATTCGAGGATCCGGGTCAGGGCATCGAGCTTGTGCAGGCCCGAGATCGGCCAGTAGCGCTGGCGGATGTTCTCCGCAGTCGTCGTGCGTGACTCGATGCGCACCAGCGCCGGCGCGTTGAGATGACGATCGGCGACGCGGCGGATCTCGTCCGGCATGGTCGCCGAGAACAAGGCGATCTGACGTTGCGCCGGCGTGTGCTCGAGGATCCATTCGACATCGTCGATGAAGCCCATGCGCAACATCTCGTCGGCCTCGTCGAGCACGAGTGACTGCAGACGCGAGATATCCAGCGTCCCCCTGCGCATGTGGTCCATGATCCTGCCGGGGGTACCGACCACGACCTGGACGCCGCGCCGCAGCTGGTTCAGCTGCATGCCCATGCCCTGACCGCCGTAGATCGGCAGCACATGGAAACCGGGCAGGAAGCGCGCGTAGGTCTGCATCGCCTCGGCGACCTGCAACGCCAGTTCGCGCGTCGGCGCCAGAACCAGCAGCTGCGGGTGGTTCTGCGACGCATCGATGCGCGCGAGCAGCGGCAATGCGAACGCCGCCGTCTTGCCCGTGCCGGTCTGTGCCTGGCCGATCAGATCGCGTGCTGCAAGCAGCAACGGGATGGCCTGCGCCTGTATCGGTGACGGTGATTCATAGCCGACCTCGGCGAGCGCGGCGAGCAACGGACCTGGCAGGCCCAGCGATGCAAAGTCGGTCAGGTTGGATTCAATGGTGGTTTCGGACATCGCGGCGGGACCCGTCGGCAAAGCGGCATGCAGAAAGAGCATAGCGGGGCGCGGATTATACGCATGTCGCCATCCCAGCGTGCGGGTTTTCGCGTTAGCGCGGCAGGTGCCACGGCAGCCGCGACCACCTCGGGCACCTGCGCCTGGGGTCCTTCAGGGTTTCGTCGCCACCGGATGGCCAGGCAGGGATACGTTGCCAGGGTCACAAAACCCGGTATTGTTCGGCGGATAAAGGGGCAGGTATTCGGCGACCATCGACGCCCGGAACGGCGCCTCACGACAGCCACGGAGCGACACAATGCTGAAATACGTCAATGACTTCCTGCGCCTCGAATCGGCGGGCGGCATCCTGCTGGTCGGCGCTGCGATCGTCGCAATGGTGCTGGCCAATACGCCGTTGGTCAGCGCCTACGACTGGGTACTGGAGATGCCGGTGGAGATCCGCGTGGGCCCGCTGCACATCGCCAAGCCCCTGTTGTTATGGGTCAACGACGGCCTCATGGCGGTGTTCTTCTTCCTCGTCGGCCTGGAACTGAAGCGCGAAGTCATCGACGGTGAACTGTCGAATATCAGTAACGTCATGCTGCCGGCCGTGGGCGCCGTCGGCGGCATGCTGGTGCCGGCGTTGATCTACGCCTTTATCAACCGCGGCGACGAGATCGCCCTCGCCGGCTGGGCCATCCCCGCCGCCACGGACATCGCGTTTGCCCTCGGCATCCTGACCCTGCTGGGCAAACGTGTGCCGACAGCGCTGAAGGTGTTCCTCGTCTCGTTGGCAATCTTCGACGACATCGGTGCCATCATCATCATCGCGCTGTTCTATACCGACAGTCTGTCGACTTCGGCCCTCGCCGTCGCCGCGTTCGCACTGGTCGCGCTGTTCGTGCTCAATCGCCGACATGTCGCCTCGATACCCGCGTACCTGCTGTTCGGCCTCGTGTTGTGGGTGGCCGTGCTGAAATCGGGTGTGCACGCCACACTCGCCGGCGTCGCGCTGGCATTGTTCATCCCGATGAAAGACCGTGCACGGCCGGACCACTCACCCTTACGCCAGCTCGAGCACGAACTGCATCCGGTCGTGGCGTTCGTGATCCTGCCGATCTTCGCCTTCGCCAACTCCGGTATCAGCATGGTGGGGATGAATCTCGATTTCGTGCTGCACCCCGTGTCACTTGGCGTTGCCGGCGGCCTGTTCATCGGCAAACAAATCGGCGTCTTCCTGTTCTGTTGGCTGACGATTCGCTTCGGTCTCGCCGAATT
>JAGRHA010000337.1 GCA_020445205.1 Gammaproteobacteria bacterium | reverse complement strand
GTACATCGCCGGGTTCCAACAGCCAGTCTTCGTCGGTGTCGAAGTGCGCCAGGATGCGCTGCTCCAGACCGGGGATCAGGTCGTTGTCGCTGTAATCGCGGTAGCTCAGGCGCCAGCGTCGCCGGCCGTGACCCTGCATCAGGAACACGTCGTAGGCATCCGTATGCGGGCCGACACCGCCGCCGTCGGCGGCGAAGCTGATCATGATGTCGTCGATGCGCCACGAGGGCATGAAGTCGAAGGCTTCGATGAGGCGCGCGACGTCGGGGACGAATTTGTCGACATCCTGCACCAGCAATGTCCACTCACGCTCCGGCAGAGCACTGAAATCGGCGTCATCGAACGGTCCGTGCCGTACCAGCCAGCGTTGCGGTGACTGCTGCACGATCAGTCGTGACTCGATCTCGGCCTCGCAGGCGAGGCCCGCGAGTTCGTCCGGCAGCAGCGAGAATACGTGAGCGGGCAGGGCCTCACGCATGAGCAGCGGCTTCTTTTGCCAGTAGTCGCGCAGAAAACGTGCACGGTCGATAGCGGCTGGAAGGGTCAGCTGGAGAATTTCAGTCGACATCGCTCGGGAGATAAAAAAAGGACTGATCCGCGGAGCGGATGCAGTCCATGTGGGAGTTGCTCATCGGGACACGGGCCTTCGGCCGGCATGCAGTCGACAGCCACGTCCTTCGGAACGTCTTCAACATTAGGTCGTCGATCTGTCGCATGGTGAGGCCTGGATCACAATCCGCCCGATTCTCTCACTGCCACCGCACGTGTGTCGCCGGTCCGCCGCCGCGCACCGCTGACGATGATGCCCGATACCAGCACCAGGGCAGTGCCGGCGATCGTCGACCAGTACAGCACCTCATCCCAGAACAGCCATCCCAGTAATGCACCGAAAACGACGGAAAAAAACGCGAACGGACCGAGGCGTGCAGCCGGCGCGCAGGCCATTCCGCGGGTCAACAGCAACTGTCCCGATGTCGCCAGAAAGCCCAGAGCCAGAATCCACGCCAGCATCGCCGGCGACGGCGTCTGCCAGGTCCATATCAGGGGGATCGCGGAAACCGCGCTGCCGATCGCGGCGAAATAGAACACCGTTCGCGTCGTTGGTTCGGTGCGGGCGAGCCGGCGCACCGTGACCTTGGCGACGGCAGCGAGCACGCCGCCGAGCAGTGCAATGATGGCGACCGGCGCCATCTGGGCGAAATCGGGGACCAGGATCAGCGCTACGCCCGAGAAGCCGACGGCGAGCGCCGCGGGGACCTGCCAGTTGAAGCGTTCGCCGAGCCACGCCAACGCGACGAGCGGGATGAACAGCGGTGCCGTGAGTTTCAGCAGCATGGCATTCGCCAGCGGCATGTTGGCGATGGCGTAGAAGAAACAGTACATCGCGCCGAGGCCGGCGGCGCCGCGCAGCAGGTGCAGGTGCGGGACCGCGGTGGCGAGATGGCGTGCGCCGGACGAAGCCGTCAGGGCGAGCAGCAGCCCCAGGCCCACGAGATTGCGCGCAAACACGATCATCGTGTTGTCGAGCTCGTGAGACAGGACGCGGATGCTGGCGCCCATGAGCGAGAACATCAGTTCCGATCCGATGATGAACAAGGCGCCACGCAACAGATGCGACGGCGGGGCGGCAGGTGTATTCACGGGGAGCTGGTGTCCAAAACAGGCAAACTTGTGCGGAACGGGGACGAATGCGGGCATTTTGGCGCATTTGTGTGCGTCGCCAACCGAATTTTACCCAACGGGACTTGAAGTTCCGCCAATTGCTGGTTTAATGCGCCCGTTAGAGTCAGTTATCGAAGGCTAATCGCGGCGACAGACGCTGGCTGATTCTGGTTTGGAATAATTCCGCTAAAAATCTCGACAAGCTGGGGAGGAATCCATGTTTGATAATGCGGGCAAGAATAAAGTTGCAGCGGTGCTGGCACCTGTGAGTTTGGCCTTCTGCTTTGCGGCTGGAAGTGTCCAGGCGGATTCGCATGGCGAAAAGAAGGTAGTGTCCAACCCGTTTGGCGAAGGCGTCGTGACCAACTTCGGTGAATGTTGGCAGAACGTGGGTGGCAGCATGGGCGTCCCGCCGTGTGCACCCAAGATGATGGCAGAGGGTGATGCCGACGGTGACGGCGTGCCTGACAGCAAAGATCGCTGCCCCAACACCCCGGCGGGTGCTGCTGTGGATGATGACGGTTGTCCGAAGGACAGCGATGGTGACGGCGTGCCCGATTTCAAAGACAACTGCCCGGGCACCCCGGCTGGCGCGAAGGTAGACCCGAAGGGCTGCCAGATCGCGGGTAACGTCACGATCAACACCACCACCGACCACTTCGATTTCGATAGCGCCAACCTCAAGCCGGCAATGGAAGCCGAGCTCGATAACGTCGCGGCGTCGGTGAGTGCATCGCGCGGTGACGAGATGCTCGAGATCGTCGGTCATACCGATAGCACGGGCCCGGAAGCCTACAACCAGGGTCTGTCGGAGCGTCGTGCGCAGGCTGCGGCTGATTACCTGTCGACCAAGGGTATCAGTGCCTCCAACATGACCGTCAAGGGCATGGGTGAGAGCTCGCCGGTTGCCGACAACGGCACCCGCGACGGCCGTGCGATGAACCGTCGCGTCGAGATCATCACGAAGTAATCGATCTCGTAGCGACAACAAGAACCGCGCCCTTGTGGCGCGGTTTTTTATTGCCTGTTGGTTTTGCCGCGCAGGCATCCCACTTCGTTGATCGCGCCCACGGACAAGTGGATGCGTGCTCACTCGGCCGCTGAGCGCAGCGACACGTCCATCGTGTCGCTGGGTTGCAGGTGATATGGCGTCGTTCGCCGGTGCGATGGTGCGTGGAGTTCAACGCGCGCAACGGCGGTTATGCGCTCGTTGCATCTGTCGCTTCGCCATGAACTTCGTGTGTGACCCGCGGACTGTGGCACTTCAGGGCCCATTCCCCAGGTACAAACAGCCGAAGACGTTACCTGCCGCTGCGCCGCGCCATGCTTCGCATGTCGCGTGCAGTATTGCGACAAAGGGCCGTATCGCCGTGGCTGATACTCAGACGCGCCGTGCCTGCTCGGCGGCGTTGCCGATGTAGGTTGCCGGCGACAGTGCCTTGAGATTCTCTTTGACGGACTCAGGTAGTTCGAGGCTTTCGATGAATGCGCGGAATCCCGCCTGATCGACGCGGTGGCCGCGTGTCAGGGCCTTGAGTTTCTCGTACGGCTGATCGATGCCGTAGCGTCGCATCACGGTCTGGATGGGCTCTGCGAGTACCTCCCAGTTGGCATCGAGGTCTGCCGCCATGCGTGACGCGTCGGCTTCGAGCTTGCTGATACCCCGCAGCGCCGACTGCCATGCAATCGTCGAATAGGCGAACCCGACGCCCATGTTGCGCAATACCGTCGAATCGGTCAGGTCACGCTGCCAGCGCGAGAGCGGAAGCTTCTGTGCGAGATGATCGAACAGCGCGTTGGCGATCCCGAGATTCCCTTCCGCGTTCTCGAAGTCGATCGGATTGACCTTGTGCGGCATCGTCGAAGATCCGACTTCGCCTTCGACGGTCTTCTGCTTGAAGTAACCGATCGAGATGTAGCTCCAGACATCGCGACAGAAGTCGATCAGTACGGTGTTGAAGCGTGCGATCGCGTCAAACAGTTCGGCCATGTAATCGTGCGGTTCGATCTGGATCGTGTAGGGGTTCCACGTGACGCCCAGCGATTCGACGAACGCCTTGGCATGCGCCTCCCAGTCAATGTCCGGGTAGGTCGCAAGATGGGCGTTGTAATTGCCGACTGCGCCGTTGATCTTGCCAAGCAGTGCAATGCCCGCAATCTGGTCGCGCTGCCGGCGCAGGCGATCGACAACGTTCGCCATTTCCTTGCCGAGTGTGGTCGGCGAAGCGGGCTGGCCATGCGTGCGCGACAGCATGGGCAGATCGGCGAACCGGTGCGCGAGGCTGCGGACGGCGGCGATCGTCTCATCGGCGAGTGGCACGAGGAGCTGGTTGCGGCCCTGCATGAGCATCAATGCGTGAGACAGGTTGTTGATGTCTTCGGAGGTGCAGGCGAAGTGCACGAACTCGCTGATGCGCTCGAGTTCGGCATTGCCTGCAAACTTTTCCTTGATCAGGTACTCGACGGCTTTGACGTCATGGTTCGTCGTACGCTCGATCTGCTTGACGCGTTCAGCGTCGGTCTCGCTGAAGTCGCTGACGATCGCATCGAGTTGTGCCTGCGTCTGCGCGCTGAACGGTGGCACTTCTTCGATCCCGGGGTGGCGCGACAGGGACTGCAACCAGCGGATCTCCACGGTCACGCGACTGTGGATCAGACCGAACTCGCTGAACACCGGCCGTAATTGAGCGGTCTTGCTGGCATAGCGGCCATCGATCGGCGAGATGGCGGTCAGGCTGTTGAGCTCCATGGACGAAAGATCTCCGAAATTCGCAAACGGGCGATTATACGGCTTGAGGGATGGTGTCGGTGCGCCGAGCGCAAATGAAAAGCCCGGCCAGTGGCCGGGCGCGTTTACTACGGCGCGGCGACGAGTTACTCGCCGGGCTTGGGCATGTCACCGGTCGAGAGTTCGGCGGGGGTCGACATTTCGACCGCGTCTGCCGGTGTCTCTTTCACCGATTCGACCACATTGCCAGCCGCTTCCTTGGTGCTGTCGTAGGCGTCTGCTGTTGTATCTTTCGTGGCATCGTAGAGTTCGCCGGCTTTCTCTTTCGTCGTCTCATACGCGGAGCGGGTCGATTCCTTGCCGGCCTCGTAGAGTTCGGACGCTTTCTCCTTGCTGGCTTCGTACATGCTCGACGC
>JAGRHA010000336.1 GCA_020445205.1 Gammaproteobacteria bacterium | reverse complement strand
TTGCGCTCCAGGGTGTCGAGCAGCGTAAGGAACACCTTGCGCATCGCGTCGACCGCCATCTTCTGTGGCCGCAGTGACAGCTTCAGCTTGGAGCTGTAGTCACCCGGCTCGCGTCCGACAGCCGCGCATGCCTCGTCGAGCAGACATCCGGGCGCGTCCGGCCATCCGTGCTGATCGGCGAGCACGGACGTGAGTGCCGCGGCTTCGTCTTCGTAACCCTTGACCGGCAGTATGCGCAGGCGCGGCCACAACGTACGCGGTTCGTCGACACAGTCGGATTCGCTGGTGAGACGCAGCAACTGCAGGCGCACGACCGTCTTGCCATCCTCGTTGAGCAGACGCAGATCGGCCGCCGAGCCCCGTACGCGGGCGATAGGCAACAGCACGCGCATCGCCAGACAAGCGCTGACACGGTCGCGCAGCGGACCGGCAGGGAGGTCGTGCGGCCACGCGGGCGCGGCGTGGCTTTCAACCGATTCCCCCGCGTCGCCGCCGTTCGCGTGCTTGAGGCGCAGGAGTCTGCCAGCCGGTGTTTCGAGCTCGAACAGCACCTGCTGCGCCGCATGCAGGCGCCAGTCGAAGCTGTCGTAGAACTGGAGGGAAAACGGATGGCTATCGTCGAACTGGCAGCCCGACTCACCGCCCAGCAGGCGTCGCAGGCGCGCATCGCTGAGATCGTGCGGCAACAGAAAGCCGTGTTCGTGTGCAGGCGACATGTGAGGGGCCCCGGAGGATTCGCTATGACATCGGCGCCCGCACTCGGCGACGCGGTACTGCCGCGCTCACAGGGTACACGAGTCGATACCGTCACCGAAACCGGCGCCCCGGACCGCGGTGCACTGCATGGCGCTGACCGCGCGGTTAAGGTAAGTTTGGCCACTAGTATGTCGACGCCGACGATCGCGCCCGGGCAACGCTGCCTACCGAGCCCGTCGGCCGTCTTTCCCGTACGGACGCTGAATCTGACCGCACGCGGTCGAGGAGAACCTGATGTTCAAACGCACGCTGATCTGCAGCGCGATGCTCGTCGCCATGAGCGGCCAGGCCATTTCCGGGGAGATAAGCCCCGGTCCGCATTTCCAGCCTGTTCCGAGCGGCGAGTTGCCGACGACGGCCATGCAACCCGACGCGTCGGGCAGTGACCTTCCGGCCTGGGTGCAGGAACGGCGCGCACAGCTGGCGGTACCGCAAGCACCTGCAGCGCCGCCGCCTCCTGCAGCGCCGGAGATGACGCATGCGGCACCGGATGCTGCAACGGCGCAACGACCGCCGTTGCCCGACTGGGTAAAACAGCGTCCGGTCGCGACCCCGCCCAAGGCACCTGAGCCGCCGGCGAGCCCCGCAGGTTCCGGACTGCCGGACTGGGTCAAGCAGCAACGTGCCGACGTCAGCGCCCCGATCGCCCCCGAGCGCCCGACCGCAGCAGATGCGAGTGTCATGAAAGCGCCCGGCGCGCCACAACCACCGGCCCCCCCGGCGACGCCGTCATGGGTGATCGAACGCGGTTCGCAGATCGCTTTGCCCGCCGCGCCGCAGGCGCCGGCCATGCCGCCCATGCGTGCCGTCGCGGAACCGCCATTCGCCGCTGCACCTCAGATGCCGGCAGAACCGGCGCTGCGCGAAATCGAAGAGCCGTCGATGCCGGCTGCACCCGAGCCGCCGCCGATGCCCGAAATGGAAACGCGCGCACCGGGTTATGCCGCACCGCCGGTACCGTATTACCAGCCTTGGGGCGGCGCACCCTACGGCGGCTGGGGACGGCCGTACGGCGGCTGGAACAACGGCTGGGCTCCCTGGGGTAACAGCTGGGGCAACGGCTGGGGGAACAACTGGATGCCTTGGGGCAACAGCTGGGGCGGCAATGGCTGGGGCAACGACGGTTGGATGCCCTGGGGCAACGGCTGGGGCAACGATGGCTGGATGCCTTGGGGTAACGGCTGGGGCGGAAACGGCTGGAACGACGGCTACAACAGCGGCTGGGGGGACGGTTGGGGGAACACCTACGGCAATACCGCTGGCGATGCCGACGGCGAAGCGCAACTGAGCTTCGCCATGCGCGCTCGGATGAGCGGCAATATGCGCGGCGATGGCTCGGGTGTTGGTGATGGACGTGGCTGGGGCGATGGCTACGGCTACCAGGGTTACCAGCCTTACCTGTTGCCGCCGCCCATGCCCATGCCCGTCCCTGCGCAGCCGGCCGAGCCGCAAGGTCCGGCGGATGGCGATGCCGATGGCGTCGCCGATGATACGGACCTCTGTCCCGATACGGCACCGGGGGTCACGGTAGACGTCCTCGGTTGCGACGACGCCGCGCGGATCGTCCTGCGTGGTGTCAATTTCAAGACCGATTCGGCGGAGCTCACCGAGCAATCCCTGTCGATCCTCGACGGCGTGTCGCAGACACTTGCCGCGCATCCCGAAATCAAGGTGATGGTCGCTGGACACACGGACAGTGACGGCGAAGATGCCTACAACAAGGATCTGTCGCAGCGCCGGGCGCAGAGTGTCGTCAACTATCTGTCCGACAACGGTGTCGATCGCAACAACATGATCGCGAAAGGCTTCGGTGAAGAGCAGCCGGTTGCCGACAACGCCACGAGTGAAGGCAAGGCGCAAAACCGCCGCGTCGAACTCAACCGCCTGTAGCCCGCCTGCCGCCGCTGGCGGCAAAATCCTGCCGGCGCCACCACCAAGGTGGCGCCGCTCGCGTCGCATCCACACCGCCGCTGTACACCTCTCGAACCTTGAAGCACGCACCTACCCGCCGCTAAAGGGAATGCCTTTCCCGTCGATAACGCAATAGCGTCGCCCAGCATCGAATCAGCACACGATTCGGCATGGCTGGCGCGGGTTTTGCAGAAAACAGGATCGAGCCGCCCCGTGTCAGTCGCTTGACGCGTGATGGCGGCGTTCTAGCGCGATTGACGGACAGGCATGAGCAAGAACTGGCGCGACATCATCATCGGTCCCGAGGCCTCGGTGCAAAAGGCATGGGAAGCCATCGACAACGGCGCGATGCAGATCGCTCTCGTCGTCGATACGACCGGACACCTCATCGGCACGGTGACCGACGGTGATATCCGGCGCGCCATGCTGCGCGGCAAAGGCCTCGACATCCAGATCACCGAGGTCATGAACGCCAACCCGGTGACAGGACTCGCTGAAGAAACCCGCGACAGCTGGCAGCGCACCATGCACCGACATTCCTTGCGCCATCTACCGATACTCGATACCCAGGGGAACGTCGTGGATCTCGTTCAGTACAGCATGCCGCTCGAGCCCGAGCGTACGACCCCCGTGGTGATCATGGCGGGCGGACTGGGTACCCGCCTGCGTCCGCTGACCGAAGTCACGCCAAAACCGATGATTCCCGTCGGCCCCAAACCCGTGCTCGAAACCATCATCGAGAACTTCGCCGATCAGGGGTTCGTGAATATCTTCCTTTGCCTCAACTACAAGGGAGACATGATCCGTGCGCACTTCGGCGATGGCCGGCGGCTGGGTGTCAACCTCACCTACCTGCAGGAGGACCGCCGCCTGGGTACGGCGGGTGCGCTGAGCCTCTTGCCGCATCGCCCGCATGAACCCGTGATCGTGATGAACGGCGACCTGCTGACCAAGGTCGACTTCGTTCGCCTGCTCGATTTCCATCGACAGCAAGCGTTCGTCGCCACCATGGCGATGCGCGAGCATCAACAACAGGTGCCCTACGGTGTACTGAAGATAGGCGACGGTTACGTCGTACAGGAACTGGTCGAGAAACCCGTGGAGCGCTACTACGTCAACGCCGGTATCTACATCCTCGACCCGCAAACACTCGACCTGGTCCCCGAACAGAAGTTCTACGACATGCCCACCCTGTTCAACAATCTGATGGAACAGGGCCACAAGGTCGGTGGCTTTCCGCTGCGCGACTACTGGGTGGACATTGGCCGCATGGAAGACCTCGAACGCGCGAGCGCAGAATTCTCGGAGATGTTCGGTTGATCGACGGCCTGTCGGTACTGGCCTTTGTGCCCGCACGCGGCGGATCAAAGGGGTTGCCGCGCAAGAACATCCTCGACCTGGGCGGTCGCCCCCTCATCGCCTGGACGCTGGCTGCCGCCCGCGCGTCGCGCTATATCGACCGCTGCATCGTATCGACCGACGACGAGGAGATCGCTGCGGTCGCCCGCGCATCGGGTGGCGAAGTGCCGTTCCTGCGTCCGCCCGAGCTCGCCACCGATACCGCCAGCGCGCACGACGCGCTCGAACACGCCATTGGTCAACTACCGGCCTACGATATCGTTGTCATCCTGCAGCCGACCTCGCCGTTGCGCAGCAGCCACGATATCGACGCCACACTCGAAACCATGCAGCAACAGCGCGCCCCGGCCTGCGTCAGCGTGGTCGAGCCAGGCAAGAGTCCGTACTGGTCATACCGCATCGATGCGCAGCAACGGCTGCAACCCTTGCTTGGCCCCGAGTACAGTCGTTTGCGCCGACAGGATCTGCCCGCGGCGTATGTGCTCAATGGCGCCGTCTATGCAGCGCACACCCAATGGTTACTCGACAACCGCAGCGCACTCGGTGTGGAGACGGTGTCCTATGTCATGCCGGCAGAACGTTCGGTCGACATCGACACGGCGTTCGACATGGACCTCGCCGCGCTGTACCTGCGCTACCAGGATCAGTCGACGGCAGCATGACAGCGCATGCCGAATGTCCTTGCCGCTGCACCCTACCCGCCGCTCCCAATACGCAACGGCTGTCAGCAGTACCCAGCGTCTCCAGGTGGAAAACGTTTCTGCGCGAGCAGACTTGAATTCCCTTTCGTAGTCCTCTGATTTCGCACAATAGGGCTTCAGCGCACGACCTAAAGGTGGCTTATCGATGGCCGATACGCTATCGAGTTCCGGCTCACAATAAAGCCAAATTGCGCTGCGCGTCGCGACCGGCCACATCACCCGACAGAGCGGGTGCCGTCACGCAAAACGCGCCACGAGCGACAACGACACGAACAACAATCCCTCTGCGGAGACCGTGGATGCGTGCCGAAAACATTGCCACCGCGCCGGATGAACCGGCGACAGCGTCCCTTGGCAGCCTCGAGCCTCTGCTCGATGCCGTGCCGACGGGCATGCTGGCCGTCGACGCGCAGGGGAAGATCCGGCTGGTGAACAGCGAGCTGCTGCAACGCACGGGCTTTACCCGGGAGCAACTGCTCGATCAACCACTTGGCCAACTGATTGAGGCACCATCGGGCGACAATGCACCCTCTGCACTAAACGGCAACGGCGGAACCGTGTCGGCAGAGCCGGCGAAAGGCAGTCAGAGACACTGGCTGCGGCATGCGAACGGCGAGCGCTCTGCCGTCATGGTCAAACGCACACCCTGGCAGGGTCACGCAGCCGGTTGGACGATCGTGACGGTCAGCCACAGTGACGATCGTCAGCACGCGAACAATGAGCTGCAGTCCCTCATCGAATCCGCGCCGATGGGCATCGTGGTCGCCGACGCCGCGGGCAGCATCAGTCTCATCAACGCACGCGGTGCGGCGATGTTCGGTTACACGATGGCGGAGCTCACGGGTCATCCGCTCGAGGTATTGCTGCCGGAGCGCCATCGGGACCAACACGAACAACACCGCGCCGGTTACGCGGCACATCCCACGGCGCGTTTCATGGGTGTCGGTCGCGACCTGACCGCACTACACCGCGACGGCAGTGAATTTCCGGTCGAGATCGGTCTCAACGTTTACAACGACGGTTCCGGCCCCAAGGTCGTTGCAACCATCAATGACATCACCGCACGCAAGCAGGCCGAGCAGGCCCTGTTGCAGGCCAACGCCGACCTCGACGAATTCACCTACGTTGCCTCGCATGACCTCAAGTCGCCGGTACGCGGCATCGGCAGCCTCCTGGAATGGATCGAGGAAGATCTCGGTGACGACATCGCGGACGAGGTCAAACACAACCTTGATCGCGCACGCATACGCGTCGAACGCATGCAGCAGCTGATTGACGATCTGCTGAGCTACGCACGCGCCGGACGCGCACAGGATGTCTTCGACCACGTCGACCTGCGTGCGCTGATCGATGAGATCATCGAAACCCTCGACGTGCCCGCCACATTCAGCGTATCGGCCGATCTGCTGGACCAGGCCGTGTTCACGTCCAAGACGCCGCTCGCCACGGTCCTGCGCAATCTCGT
>JAGRHA010000335.1 GCA_020445205.1 Gammaproteobacteria bacterium | reverse complement strand
CTCGCTGCGATCGCCTACCTCTTGCCCCTGGGCATCATGGTCCTGGCGGCCAGCGGCGCCGATCTCAGGGGATGGAACGACGCGTCGGTCGCGTTCGCGGCACTCGCCGGTCTCGGCAGCGGGTTGCTGCTCGTGGGTCGCACGGGCTCGCGCAGCGATCGATCGCCCGATGCCCAATTGTTGCGACACGCGTCGCCGACCTTTTCTTTGTCTCACTTCAACCGAGGAACAGATTCATGAGCGAAGCAGCTGTCAGTATCGAGATGCAGGACCCGATTCTCGAAACGGATTTTGCAAAAGAGATGGTGCGCCAGATGCGCGCCATCGACACCTATGGCACGTACGACAACTGGCCGGTGGCGAAGATCCTCGCGCCGTTCGTGATGACCAAGGAGCAACGGCGCGAGATCCCGGTGATCGGCGACCCCGACGAGATCGTCATGGCGCGTGTCAAGGCTTTCTACAACGCCATCTCTGCGCTCATCGAGGCCGAGTGCGGCCTGATCGCCGTGCCCATGATGAATCTCACCCATGAAGGATTCGGGCGCTCGATCATCACGGTTGGCAAGCTCGTGGTCATGGATAAGACCTTGCGCGATGTGCACCGGTTCAGCTTCCCGAGCCTGTCGAAGATGAAGGACGAGGCTGACAAGTTGCTGTCGGTGGCGCTCGAAATCATCGGTAAGCATCCCGACGTCGCGGGGATGTGAGGCACGTGGAGACTGGATCATGAACGACGACGAACTGAAGACACTACAGAAGCAGGTCAAGAAGGCCAAGCGCATCGCCACCGAAAGGGCTGGCGAACTGCATGACCTGGTCGAGGACCGTCTGCCCGCCGCCTATGAAGAACTGCCCATCATCTCGCAGGCCTGTTATGACGCCTGCGTGGCCTGGGCGCAGGCATCGGCGGCATTGGCAGCGGCGGAATCCCAATTGGATGCGACTGCCTGAGGGGAATGAAGATGTCAGATGTGGTAACCGGTGTGACGCGTGGCGGCGAGGTATGGACCCCAGCCTTCGTGAGGGCGCTCGATCAGGGGAAATGCATCGGCTGCGGTCGTTGTTTCAAGGTGTGCCCACGCGAGGTCTTCGAACTCGTCGACCGCGATGACCTCGAGATCGAGGCAGACGACGACTGGGATGATGATGACGACGATGACGGGTTTTCCGACGACACCAGCATGGTCATGCATCTCATGAACCTGCTCGACTGTATCGGTTGCCAGGCCTGCAGCAAGGTCTGCCCGAAAAAGTGTCTGAGCCATTCCCCGTCCGGGGTCGCGGCATGACCTTGGTTGCGCGGTGTGCGTGTGGCCGTTGCCCACGTTTGCCGCGCCAATGATGTAAGGAGTAGTCGGCCATGCCGAAACCGGAAAGACATGTATTCGTGTGCACGCAGGCGAGACCATTGGGTCATCCACGCAGTTCCTGTAATCAGCACGGCTGCGCCGCCGTGTTCGACGAGTTCCTGTGGCAACTGCAGCAGCGCAACCTGTTCAACCGCGTGCAGGTGACGGCGACCGGATGTCTGGGGCCGTGCAGCGAGGGACCCTCGGTGCTCGTGTACCCCGACGGTGTGATGTACGGCGGTGTATCGAAGGAAGACGTATCGGAGTTGTTCGATCGCCATCTGCAGGGTGGCGAACCGGTCGAGCGACTCAAGGTGGCCGCCGAGTTCTGGGGGTGAAGCGATGAGTACGATCCCGTCACCGATCAGCGAACGTGTGCGCTTCGCGCGCCGCATGGATCCGGCGAGCAACGCCTGCCTGCAGGAAGCGGCGGCGTCGCCGCAGGCGGACCGTGCGGAAGCCCTGTTGAACAAGGCCGCACGTTTTGCGCCCGAGTCGCTTGCCGTCGATGTCGCACGCTACAAGTTCTATTTCTACCGTGGCGAACTCGCCAGTGCCGAGGGTGTCGTCCGTGCAACGCTGAACAAGGCCGCAACACAGGGCGGCTTCAGTGCAGACTGGTCGCAGCACACGGCACCGCTCGTCGACCGCGAGCAGCCGGAGTCGCCGGCACGTTATTACCTGTACGGGCTCAAAGCGCTGGCCTTCATCCGCTTGCGCAGTGGTGCCGCCGATGAGACGGCTTTCTTGTTGAAGGCGCTCAGCGTACTCGATCCGCATGACCTGGTTGGTGCATCGGTGATCGTCGAATTGACCGCAGGCATCGGAGACGCCGTCGATGCAGGATGAGCTCGCGACCAAGCTGCAACAGCTGCGGCCACGTGCTGCGGCCATTCATGCCGCGCTGCAGCACGAAATCGACAGGTTGGCGTTCACCAGTCCGGTACCCCACCTGGCACCGCTGGACCACGCGATGCCTGCGCTCGCTCGTGACCCGGCATCGGGTCTCGACAGCCTGAATCTCGAATGGCGCGACCCGCACGGACACCGTATCGGCGGTATCGTTCTGCACGCCGATGGCAGTTTTTTCGCCGAGTACGATGTCGTGCGCGCGCATCCGCTCGACACCTCGTTGTTCATCGAAGCGGTGTCGGCATGGGGACGCGACGAGACGATCAAATCGGAGGTTCGCTGCCTGCCGATGAGCAGCTGAACGACGGCAGCGGCGCGATGGCGGACGTGTGGCGGCAGCGATATCCCTGAACACGAGCGATCTATGGCAGCCAGAGTCATCCTGTTCCACAAGCAATCGACGAGTGCGCGCACGCGCTTCCTGCGCTTTGCCGACGACACCGTGTGTGGTTTCGCAGCGCTGCCCGCGGATGCGGTGCTCGTCGACCCCGCGGCGGACACCATCGCCCAGCACCCTGCCGCCGCAATCGCCGACGCCGCACGCACACTGGGTCTCGCGGCCGTCGACATCGAGGCCGAGGGCGGATTCGTCGCCGAGGTGGAGGCCGACGGCACACGGGTCGCGGTGTTTCTCGGCCGCTTCACGGCGATCGATCCGCCGTTCGAACTGGCGGCGACGCTGGGCGCGCGTTTCGTCGATCTCACCCAGGCACGCGATCTGCCCGCGGTCGAGCTCGCATTGTTGCGCCGTGCCTACGAGACCGTACTCGGCGGCTGATCCTGTCGCGTTTGTGACAACGACATCGCGTCGCTGTGGTACCTGTTCGAAGTCCGACATACCGCCGGCACTTGGCGCCACACGGGGAAGCGCGCGCGACCCGTGATAACCGCGCGTGAACGCGGCTGCGGCGCCTTGGGTCACGGACATTCGCGGCGTGGCATGCAGATTGCTCCGATGCCTTGGCCAGGTGTTGGCTGTGCGGAGGTGTCGTGATGT
>JAGRHA010000334.1 GCA_020445205.1 Gammaproteobacteria bacterium | reverse complement strand
GCTCAGCATCGGCTTCCTGGCTGACGTCGGGATGAAACTTGCGTGCCAGCTTGCGGTAGGCACGTTTGATCTCGTCCTGGCCCGCGTCGCGTGCGACGCCAAGTACGGCGTAGTAATCCTTGTAGTCCATCGCTCAGTTCATCTGCGCCACGGGGCACCAGGCCACGGGTGCGACCCGGCGGTCGCACCCGCGTCGCCCGTCAGCCATTAACCGAGATCTTGCGCGGCTGAACCTTCTCATGCTTCGGGATCCGCACCTCGAGCACACCATGGTTGCTATGGGCCGTGATCTTCTCCGCGTCGGCGGTGTCAGGCAGGCTGAAGCGACGGTAGAAGCTGCCGAAGCTGCGCTCGACGCGCTTGTAGCCTTCGCGCTCTTCCTTCTTCTCCGACTCCTTCTCGCCTTTGATCGTCAGCACGCCGTTCTCCATGTGAACCTCGATATCTTTCGGATCCACTCCGGGGATGTCGGCGACGATCACGAAGGCATCCTGCTCTTCCTTGACATCGACGGCAGGCACCCAGTCACTCGTGGCGACGCTGCTGCCTTCGGCGTTGCGGTTCTCCATTGCACGGTCCATCTCGCGACGCATCTGGTCGAGCAGACCCCACGGTTCGTATCGTGTAAGGCTCATGATGAAACCCTCCTACTCCGAGTCGTTCAACGTCAATGCAGGCGGGACAACCGCCCTCTTTCCTGCCTAACAGATGAGGCCTTCCGAGGACGTTTTCAAGATCCGTTTTTGCTGCCGATCAAGCGTTCCGGCAGGTCGGCGGCGTACCCCGGTCGAGCACGCCAGTGGTCAGCCGACGAGGCGGTAGCACGGCGTGTACTCGCCCTGCAGTTTCATACGCTGCTGACTGACGAAACGTTGCAACAGTTCGTCCATCGCCGCCAGCATCTGCACATCCGCGCGTATCTCGTACGGCCCGTTCGCCTCCACCGCGCGGATCCCCTGCTCTTTGACGTTGCCCGCGACGATGCCGGAAAACGCCCGCCGCAGATTGGCGGCCAACAGATGGGGCGCCTGATCACGTGCCAGGCTCAGGTCGGCCATGGCTTGGTGGGTCGGCACGAATGGCGCCTGGAAGGCCTCGTCGATGAACAGCTGCCAATTGAAGTAGAACGCATCACGTCCATCGACCCGGTACTGTTTCACCGCGTCCATCGACCGCTTCATGATCTTCGCGACCTTGACCGGATCGCCGATCACGATCTCGTACAGGCTTTGTGCCTGCGGCCCCAAGGTTGCGCCGACAAAGCGATCGATGGCAGCGAAATAGTCTGCACTCTCGGGTGGCCCGCTCAACACCACCGGGAATGGATGCCCCTCATTGCGCGGGTGCATGAGGATCCCCAGCAGGTACAGCAGCTCCTCGGTCGTGCCGACCCCGCCAGCGAACACCACGACACCGTGTCCGATGCGAATGAACGCCTCCAGGCGCTTCTCGATATCCGGCAGAATCACGAGCTCGTTGACGATTGGGTTCGGCGGTTCGGAGGCGATGATGCCGGGTTCCGTGAGACCGATATAACGGCCATTCGCGATACGCTGCTTGGCATGGCCGATCGTGGCGCCCTTCATCGGCCCTTTCATGGCGCCCGGACCACAACCGGTGCAGACATCCAATCCGCGCAGTCCGAACTCGTAGCCGACCTCTTTGGTGTAGTCGTATTCCTCACGCCCGATCGAGTGCCCCCCCCAGCAGACCACGACATTCGGATCGACGCCGGGCTGCAACACACGGGCGTTG
>JAGRHA010000046.1 GCA_020445205.1 Gammaproteobacteria bacterium | reverse complement strand
GGCGACGCAACTGTCTCTATAATGCGCGGCCTCGCGCCGGTGTAGCTCAGTTGGTAGAGCAACGCATTCGTAATGCGTGGGTCCGCGGTTCAAGTCCGCGCATCGGCTCCACTTCCTTGTTCCCATCTCGTGTCCGCACGCCGCGTGCGCTGCCCGCGCGCGACGCGTATCGTTGTCTCCGGGCCCCTCACCCGATGCCGGAGTCTGCCCATGCACCCCAGCCGCTGTCTGATCGCCCTGCTGTTCGCAACCTCGCTCGGCGCGTCCGCCGACGCCGCCGACCTAGCCGGTCGGGTCCTGCGAATCGTCGACGGCGACACCTTCGTGATGGACGTACGCGGTGCGCAGTATCAGGTCGACATTGCGAGCATCGATGCGCCGGAAAGCAACCAGCCGTGGGGCGACGTCGCTGCGGCGACCCTGTCGGGAACGCTGAGCGGGCGCTTCGTGGTCGTCGAAACGACGCAACTGGCGGCCGGTCGAGCGCGCGGGCGAGTGACTGTGCGCGGCCGTGATGTCGGACTCGACCTGCTGTACGACGGCCTGGCCTGGGCAACGGTGCAGTTCGAACCGCCGCTTTCGCTGCAGCCGCCGGAACAGCGCGCCGATCACCCTTACCTGCGCGCCGAACAGGAAGCACGACTTGGGCGACGCGGTCTGTGGCGCGACGCGCGTCCGCTGCCGCCCTGGCAGTGGCGCCGGCCGCAGCAGCTGCCACCGGCCGGGTGACAGCCTTTCACGTGATGCGCAAACGCGCCTTCAGCGCTCGATCTTGTAGAACAGGTCCACCGACTGCTCGGTCCCGGATCGGCTTTCGAGCTCGAGCCGCCGGTTGAGCTTGAGACGCAGCAACACGGCACCTTCAGGACTGAACAGGCTCTGCGAATAGCCGAGGTAGAGGTCGGGGTTGAGGTACTTGCCGAGCAGCAGCGAACTGTCGGAAAGACCGTTGTTGCCGCTCTCGATCTTCACGTCATCGAGTCCCAGGCGGTCGCCGAGATTCTGCAGCAAGGGCTCGCTGCGCGACAGACCGAGCGACAGTGCCGCACCGACGACGTCGACACCCTCACCCTGCCCGACCTCGTCCAGCCCGCGTCCGGTCAGCAGATAGGCGACCGCCTGCGCCTCGGGCAGCGTCGGCTCGGTGTACACGCGTGGCCGCGGTTTGCTCAGCGGCCCGCTGAGTGCGAGGTAGGCCTTGACCGTGCCATCGCGCGATTCGCGCACCGCGCGCAGGTCGACATCGGGGTCGGCGGGCGGGCCGGCGAACAGCAGGCGTCCGCGTTCGACCGTGAGGTCCTGGCCATATGCCTGGTAGCGCGCGTCCTTGAGTTCGATCTTGCCGTCGACGACCGTACCGCGCGGTCCGCTCGCCGCGTCGACGCTGCCGGCAAGGCGCGTGCTCAGACCGAATCCCTTGAAAGTCACGGCATCGCCGAGTTCGACGCGCACCTTGGCACTGACCGAGCCCGTGGTATTGCGCGCCTCGACCACACCGTCTTCGCCGACGATGACCTCGTCGCCACTCACGGCGACCGTGCCCTTGGGCAGCTCCTTGAGTTCTATCTTGGCCCGCGGGATGAGCAGTTTGCCGCTGAGCAGATAGTTGCCCGCTCCGCTCAGACGCAGGTCGGGCGACACCCACGCGCTCGCTTCTGGCAGGCGAACCGCCTGAAAATCGTTGCCACGAATACGTAGGTCCACACCGGGGCCTCCGTCGGCGGCGGGATCGACCGTGCCCGACAGCGTCAAGCGTCCATCACCCGACAGCACGGATCCATCCACCTGCAGTGGTGCGAGCCCGTCACCCCGGACATGCAGCCCGAGTTCGCGCAGTTCGATGCCGGCGGCGGGCACGTTCGCACTCGCGTCACTGACACGGACATCGCCGACGACCGAGGATTGTGCCAGCGTGCCGCCGAGGTCGAGCGCCAGCGCGAGGCGCCCCTTGACCGCCTGCAATGCCGGCACGAAGCCGGCCACCAGCGCGAGGTCGGGAAAGTTTGCCGTGACGCGGCCACCGAGACGGCGGTCGCCCTTGTCGGCGGCAGCGAGCGTGACGCGGCCGTCGGCACGTCCATTCTCTCCGAGCGCGAAACTCAGTTCCGCCGTGCCACGATCGTCGGCAAACTGACCCTGCAGGCGCGCGTCACCGTAGGCGATTTCGAACGGTTCGAGCCCCTCGCGCACGCGGATCACGCCGTCGCTGGGGCGCAGCTCGAAGCGTGCGCTGGGTCGCTGCGGCGGCCCGTTGATCGCGACACTCGCCGCCAGGCGGCCGTCGATCTCGGCCTCACCCGGCAGGAACCGCGACAGGGTTGCGAGATCGAAGGCGTCGAGGCCGGCAGCGACATCGAGACCCTTGGCCTGCGACCAGGTACCACGTGCGCACAGCGTGGTCGCCGCTTGCGCCAGGCACAGCTGTTCGGCTGCGGCTTCCGACGCCGCGAGGCGCAGGGCGGCAGGCTGGCGCAATCGCCACTCGCCGAGCTCGCTGGTGCGCACATCGAGGTCCTGCAGGGTACCGCGCCACGTTGTCAGCCCGTCGTCGAGCCCACCCGACGCCGCCAGAGCGACACGCAGGTCGGGGGCGTCGGCGGCCAGCCGCAAACGGTGCGCATCGACACGACCATCGAGCGACGCGGTGACCGCAGTCGCACGGATGTCCCCCTGCCGCACGTCAGTCAGCTGCAGCTCACCCGTGCCATCGTCACCGCGCCAGTCGACGTTCAGCGCCAGGGTCGCTGCACGCACCCCGGCAAAGGCGAGTTCACCGCCCTCGAGTTCGGCGCTGACGAGCGGGCGTTCGACGCTCCCACCCAGCCGACCACGGCCCTGCAGGCGGCCAGCGAGACCGGGATAGACACCGGCGAGATCCGGGGCATCGATATCGAACGTGAAGTCGAGACGCTCGGCGAGGCGCCCATCGACGTGCAGACGGTTGCTGCCACTGGCGAGCTCAAGCTGTGTCACGCTCAGCACCGCTGAGCGCCAGCCGAGCGCACCGCGGGCGGCAACCGGGTAGCCGCGCAGCGTGCCGGAAAGATCGTCGATGGTGGCCTCGACCGACGGCGCCCCGGCGGCATCCAGCGCGCCTTCGACGTTGATGCGCGCGGAGAGTTCGCCGGGCCAATCCGCGCTGAACTGGGCCGGGTCGAGTGCGTCGGCCATGAGTTGCAGCTGCCAGCGCACGCCGCCCTGCCAGTCGATCCGCCCGTCGGCCTGCAACGTACCTTCAGCGATCGACACGCGCAGCGGCGCGAGCGTCATCCCTTGCTGATTACCGTGGGCATCGAGCGCAATGGCCATGGCCGGCAGCCCGCCCGCGGACGCTTCGAGTGCGGTTCGCAACACGGCCCGATAGTCGTCGGCCGTACCATCGATGCGCAGCGAACCCTCGTTGGTCACAACCTGGCTCGTGCCCCGCAGCGGCCATTGCAACCGCGGCCAGCGCGCATCGAGCACAAAGCGCAGCGGCATGGCATCCAGCGCGACATCGCCACGCAGCTGCAGCGGTGTCGGTGCAACGACGTCGACGGCGAGTTCCGGCCGCAAGGCCACACCAGCGACCCGTGCCCGCAACGACACCTCGCCCACCTCGTCGCCGGTCAGATGCGCCGGCAGCAACGCATCGAGCGTAGCCTCGAGCGCATGCGGTGTGCGCGTCGCAAGCGTCGCCTCACCCGCCACGCGAGCACCGTCGGCGAGCAGCACCAGATCGGCGATCCGCAGGCCGTCGTTATCAAGTGCCGCGGACAACGCCAGGTGTTGCAAGACCAACACGCCGTCGCTCTGCGTCACCTGCAGGTCGTCGACAGCGAAACGGTCGACACGCAGTGCGATCGGCAGAACGACGTCGGGTAGCTCGGGTGGACCGCTCGCCGACGCCGACGTGGGTGGCGGCCGTACGCGCACGCCCGAGAGCAACAGGCTTTCGACATGCAACAGCCTCTGCCACAGATCCCGTGGCCGCCATTGCAGCTGCAATGAACCGACGTCCACCTCGCTCCCCGCCACGCTGAGCGCGACGTCGTCCAGTTCGAGTCGACCGAGCAGCGTTCCGCGGCTGTGCGCGTAAGTGAATTGCACGCCTGCTGTCGGCGCGTGGCTGCTGGCTTGGCGCAACAACCAGGAGGTGCCGGCCTCGCTGGCCAACAGGCCATACACCAACAGCGGCAGCGCCAGCACCAGTAGCAATGGCGCGAGCAACAACCAGAGGAGCCAGCGTCGACGCGGTGACTGTGGCTGTGGCGGAGCGGCAGCAGCGGCTTCGGGTACCGGCGTGTCGGCGTCGCTCACAAGTCCGCCCCGAGACCGAAATGCAGCCGCCACTCATCCTCGCTGGTGTCGTCGGGGATGGCGATATCGAGGCGCAG
>JAGRHA010000333.1 GCA_020445205.1 Gammaproteobacteria bacterium | reverse complement strand
TACCGACCGGCTGCTGTCCCAGGAGCGGGATGACGTCAGGTGGCGGGCGCAGACGCGACACGCGGGCACGTCCCGGACGTATGCGGAGCTGTGCCAAGGTGAGCTTCAAGCGGCGCAGACGGGGAAGAGGCGGGCGAGACGGACGAAATCCCGCAGCGCACCCCAATGCCATGACAGACTGGCGGGCACACGCGATGTTGCCCACAACATCCCGTTGACTTCGCCCCGACCGCCGCGTCACCCGTCGCGGCAGCGCGACATTGGCGGTGGCGCGTCGCGGGCGCCGCAATCGGTGGGATCGGCGACGCGCGAACGTCAGCTACTACTCAGCTGACTGCGTATGGCCGCGAACCAATCGTCGATGTTGCGTGTCATCTGGTCGTGATAGGCCTGCGCGCCGATCTTGGTCGCACCATCGCGCAGCGCGACCACGCGCGCCACCACCAGCTCGCTGCGCTGCAGCAGCGCGTCGGGCGTATAGCCGTCGGCAGCGATACTGGCGAGCAGCGAGCGGAATTCGTGCAGATGGTGCTTGAACGCGCCACACAGCCGCGCGTCGTCCATACCATGCGCAGCGCCGATGAGGTGCAGGCCGATCGCACGCAACATGCCGAGGTGTTCGGCCAGCGCCGGCCATTCGCTGGCGACACGGGTGCGGCGCACGCCGAGGCTCTCGGCATTGTCCCTCGCGATCTGGCCGAGGATGTCGACCACCGCCAGGACCAGTTCGCTGTGCGCCGACAGGTTGGTCGAAAAATCGAGATTGGGCCAGTTGTTGCTCAAGGCCTCCCAGCGCGCCAGCAAGCCGCGCCACGAATCGCTGCGGAATACGGCGTGACGCTCGCCGAACTGCTCGGCAACCGCGCGCAGCGAGCGTTGGAGCTTTTCGGCCACGGCCGCACGCTCACCACGAAAGGTGAGTTGCTGATCGAGCAGGGCACCGCTGAGACCACGATGCTGCTGCAGGTCCTGCATCAACGACAGCAGCACCACGCTGACTTCGACCACACGTCGCGAACGCCGCAGGCGCGGACTGCAGGCCTGTAGCGATGCCTCTATGGGTGCCATCCAGCGCGCCCCGACCGTAGATCCCGTCGATCTTTTCACCCCACTGCTTCCTTTTGTTGCGCGCTGCAATATCGCCGCGTCGCGGTTCGACATGCATCGCACGTACCAGCACGCGAATCCCGCTTTCACAGGCACTTACGCGCAGGTTTCGCGGAATGTCGCACCATAGCGACACATCTGCACCAGAACGGCGTGCAGATACGGTGCGGAATCCACTTCACCAGTTGCTCAAGGCTCACGTGGCGTGGCCGCTCGATACAGTGCAGGGCACTTGATTGGCCCTTGATTTCTCCTCTCGGAAAGGAGATCGGGCCCCGGTCATTCCGGGGCCCACGCCTATACGGTGTCGCCCCTTCTCAATCAAATCACCCATCGGCCAGATGAGCGGCACTGAGCTCCGCGCACCCGCTCGTACCCGAGGGTTGACGGCAGACCTGGGCGGGCCTTGTGCGTCCGTGTGTGCGTGCGAGCGGTTTCACCGCCTTGTCGAACGGATGAGCATCGAAAGGCCGACGATCCTTTCGTCTGCGGAACGGCGGAGCGAAGGACCGATGTCGAAGGCCCCCCCATCACCACGCAATGCGCGAGCACCGAGCGCTGACGAGCGCACGCCTGCCCATGTCAGCCATCGCCAGGTCGGGCGCCGAAGGTTTTTCTCAAGCCATTCGATGACCGCCACCTGGCGGGTCCACACGGTCGAATCGTTCTCTCTCGGGTCGTGGCGAAACAGGTTCGTGATCCCGTTCACGACGCCAGCGCTCGAGTTCTTTGTCCTCGTCCTCGTTGAGCGGCTTCGATTTGAACAGGTTTCTTATCAAGCCAACTATCGACATGATCATGCCTCCATTCCTCGGGGCACCCGGCAAAGCGGGCTAACCCGCGGCGCGCATGGCCACCGGCAGGCGCCGACGGCCCCAGTCTCCGGGCCGCGCCTCGAACACACCGGCGATGGGATGGCCACAGTGTGCACAGTGGCCGTCCTTGAGCTGCCAATCGCCGAGCTCGTACCAGTCGCGTTCGATCACGCGCCGGCCGCAGCCCGGGCACCAGGTACTGTCGCCATCGCGGTCATGCACATTGCCCACGTAGACGTAGCGCAACCCGGCCTGCATCGCGATGCGACGCGCGCGTTGCAGGGTTGTGGCCGGCGTCGGTGCCACGTCCGTCATCTTGTAGTCGGGATGAAATGCCGAGAAATGCAACGGCACGTCGACACCCAGGTGCTCGACGAACCACGCCGCGAGGCGCTCGAGTTCGGCGTCGGTGTCATTGTGTCCCGGTATGAGCAGCGTGGTGACCTCGAGCCAGCAATCGGTTTCGTTGTGGATGTAGTCGAGCGTATCGAGCACGGGCTGCAGGTGTCCGCCCGTGAGCTTGTGATAGAAGTCCTCGGTGTACGCCTTCAGGTCGACGTTCGCGGCATCCATGTAGGAGAAGAACTCGCGACGCGGCTCTTCGCAGATATATCCCGCCGTAACCGCGACAGATTTCAGGCCTTTCTCGCGGCACGCGATGGCCGTGTCGATCGCGTATTCGAGGAAGATGACGGGGTCGTTGTACGTGTAGGCGACACTGCGACAGCCGTAGTGTGCCGCGGTTTCGGCAATCTGCGCCGGATTCGCGCTCGCGGCGAGGGTGTCGATTTCGCGTGATTTGCTGATATCCCAGTTCTGGCAGAACTTGCACGCGAGATTGCAACCTGCCGTGCCGAACGAAAACACGGGGGTTCCGGGCAGGAAATGATTGAGCGGCTTTTTCTCGATCGGATCGATACAGAAACCACTCGAGCGACCGTACGTCGTCGATACCATCTGGTCGCCGACGCGCTGGCGCACGAAGCATAGCCCCCGCTGTCCTTCCTTGAGATGGCAATAGCGCGGACACAGATCGCACTGGATGCGCCCGTCGTCCATCAGGTGCCAGTAGCGGCCGGGAACGTCGCCAGATTGCGGAGTGTTGATCACCGTCAGCCCCCTCGCTTGCAATCAGGGGCCAAGTAGCCCATTAACACTAATAGATCGGTAACGAGGTGGAAACCATGACACACGTCAAGCGACCCGTCGTCGCGGGGCTGTTCTACCCCGAAGAGCCGCGCATGCTGCGACGCGAAGTCGAGGGTTTCGTCAACACGGCGCACGCTGTGGCGCCGCCACGCCGACCGCATGCCCTGGTTGCGCCGCATGCGGGTTACCGCTATTCGGGCCCCATCGCAGGCTCGGCCTACGCCGCGCTCATGCCCTGGGCCGACAGTATCCGTCGCGTGGTGGTGCTGGCGCCGTCACATCGTGTGGCTTTCCGTGGTATCGCGTTGAGCAGTGCCGACTCCTTCGCCACGCCGATCGGCGACATCACGGTCGATAGCGCGGCGCGCGACCGGCTGCTGACGCTGCCCGCAACCGGCCTCTTCGATGCGGCGTTCGCCGAAGAACATGCCCTCGAGGTGCAACTGCCGTTCCTGCAGGCCGTGCTCGGCGAGTTCACGCTGGTGCCCATCGTCGTGGGTGACGCCGAGGCTGCGGACGTGGCGCAGGTCATCGAGGAACTGCAGGACGACGATACGCTCATCGTCGTGAGCTCCGATCTCAGTCACTATCATGCGTACGCGGATTGTCAGTCGCGCGACCGCTCGACCAGCGCGAACATCGAGGCGCTACGCGGTGATGCGATAGGGCCGCACGATGCGTGCGGTGCGTTTCCCTTGCGTGGGTTGCTCGTGACCGCGGCCAATCACGATTGGCAGGTGCAGACGCTCGATCTGCGCAATTCCGGTGATACGTCGGGCGACCGTTCGCGCGTGGTGGGTTATGGCGCCTATGTCTTCTACTGATACCAACGCCCCTCTCGCACGTGAGCTGCGTGCACGCCTGATCGGCGTGGCACGGGATTCGATCGCTCACGGCCTGGCGCACGGGCGGCCACTGGCCGTCCTCGTGTCGGAATACCCGCCCGCACTCAAGGCGATACGCGCCAGTTTCGTCACGCTACAGATCGGGGGCGCCCTGCGCGGATGCATCGGGCATCTCGAAGCGGTTCAGCCGCTGGTCGTCGATGTCGCCGAGAATGCCTTCGCCGCGGCGTTCCGTGATCCGCGGTTCCCTGCGCTGACTGCCCGCGAATGGCCGGATGTCGAGGTGCACCTGTCGATCCTCACGCCGGCCCAGCCGATCACGTTCGTCGACGAACCGGATCTGTTGGCGCAGCTACGCCCCGGTGAGGATGGATTGATCCTGGAGGATGGGCCGAACCGCGGCACTTTCCTGCCGTCGGTGTGGGAAAGTCTGCCCGACGCGGGGCAGTTCCTGACCCAGCTGAAACGCAAGGCCGGCCTCGCGGCCAACCATTGGTCGGAACAACTGCGGATCTACCGCTACAGCACCGAGAGTTTCGGTGATGCCGACGTCGCCTGATCGACGCGTCCCCACAGATCCTCAACCATCCCAACTGACCCGATCACGGCCGTTCTGTTTCGACCGGTAGAGTGCACGATCGGCGCGGTCGAGAAACGGTTCGATGCCTTCACCGTCGCGGTACCACGCTCCGCCGATCGACACCGTGACACAGATCGGCTCGGCAATGCTGAGTTCCTCGGGCATATCGATGAACGTCTGGCTGACATGCACGCGCACATTCTCGGCAACGGCATGGCATCCTGAATGCGGCGTGTCGCGGATCAATATCGCGAATTCCTCACCTCCGTAGCGCGCGACGATGTCGCGACCACGCACCGCGGCCTTCAGCTTCTGCGCCACCCCCTGCAGCACGTGGTCGCCGGCAAGGTGCCCATAGCTGTCGTTGACACTCTTGAAGTAATCGATGTCGATGAGCAGCACGCAGGGAGTATGCGCGTCCGTCTTCGCGAACTGTGGCAGGTCGTTGATCGCCTCCTGAAAAGCGAAGCGGTTGAATACGCCCGTCAGGGCGTCCATACGCGCCTCTTCCTGCGAGCGCGCGAGTTGTCCACGTACCTGCTGCATCTCGACCGCGAGTAGCGAGAACCGTTGTTTGAGTTCCGCTCCGCGTTCCAACGCGACGTTCGTCGCACGTACGGCACGGTCGATGAGGCCGTTGAGGTTGTCGGTCGTCACATCGCCGCTGAGCTCGTCGGCGACGCCGCGCAGTTCACTGGAGAATTCCGAGTAATGGCCATCGGCCTGACTGACGTGTGCCATCAGCGCGCTGATCACCTGACCCAGCGCCGACTTGGCCGAACGCAGCTTCTCGTTACGTTCTTCGAGATAGCGTTCGTACAGCCGCTTCATTTCCTCGTTGGTGATCGGCGCTTCGCGGCTCAGCAGGTCGTCCATGGCCTGGCGCAGATCCTGGTTGGTCTCGCTCAGGTATTCGAACCAGACCGCGTAGTTGACGGGCGTGATGGGTATCTTGAGTTCGGACATGCGCGGGATGGCGTGACGCACGATATCGACGGTGCGGTCGTACTGCTCGTTCGGTGGATTGGTCGACACACGACCTCCTGGTATTGTCTTGTTGTTGTTACTTCTTGTTCAGCCAGGCGCGGCAAACGCAAACCCACCGCCAGGCATCGGCGACCGACACTACATCTATTAAGTGCTTCGTCCATGGAGGCCCGTAACAGGCCTGAGAAATGGCGGGCGCTTCGGTTGCATGGCCCGCCGCCGGACGACCATCGTGGCATTCGTCCGGAGCGCATCCTGCGGCTGTCGACCTCACCGGCAAAGCCAAATCGATCGCAGCAATACGTATCGGTCAAATCATTATTCTCGGCAAACCCTGTCAACAGCGTGAACTGTTTCAGAATTTGGTTCATTTATTACACGCTTTACCTACAAGTTCAAGAACGGTGTGTCGGCTTGTATAAAGCGGGTTCTATTTCCCAAACCGCGTCCGTGACATCAGGCGTGCATTGACGAATCGCATGGCCGCAATCCCGACATAAACGCTCTACTTTTCGCTAACGACAACAACGGCGGGCTTGAGACGCGACCGTGTCGGCACGCTGTCGGCCGCGCGTCATGCACAAACGTGCCGGGTTCAGCGCTCATCCAGCCGTGCGGCTTGTTGGGTGTGACGCCGGATCGACGCAGCGCCCACAACAGTGGCCGAAGGGGGACAACGTGTCGCGCGAAACCTTTACTTCGATGGTGGGAGCCCTCGGCGGTCGGGTGGCCGAGATCTATCCCTGGGATCTGGTCACTATGCTGACCGTCGACGAGGCACCCATGCTGCTGGACATCCGCTGCCCGCATGAGTTCGCTGCGGCGCATATCGACGGCTCGATCAACGTTCCTCGCGGGGTACTCGAGATGGCCGCCGACTACGGCTACGAGGAGACCGTGCCACCCCTCGTCGCCGCACGAGATGAACGCGTCGTCGTGATCTGTCGCTCGGGCAACCGTAGCCTGCTCGCTGCTGCAACGTTGCAGCGTATGGGTTATCGCGACGTCGTGTCGTTGAAGACGGGTCTGCGCGGCTGGAACGATTTCGACCAGGCACTCGTGAGTGCGAGCGGGTCGACGCTCCACGGAGACGCAGTCGAACGAATGTTCACTTCACAACTGACGGCGGCACAGCTCGGGCCGCAGGCGGTGAACCGTCACCCACCCTCCGCCGCACATTGAGCCGCGACGCCACGCACAGACCGCCGATTCGCTACGAAGGACACGATACTAGCGCTCAGCACGCCCGCTTCGAGAAGTCTCGACGACCAGGCGGTCGGCCTCCGACTGCAGACGCGCCAGCTGCGATACGGTGACATCGGTGGCCTGCTGTTGCACCGCACGATCGAGTGCGCGCAACGTCGCCGACAGGGCAGGGACACCGCAGACCATGGCGGCACCGTGCAGCTTGTGCACCGATTGCTGCATGGCGCTCCAATCGCGTTCACCGAACTGCGCGTGGATGGCCTCGAGATCACGGGGTAGACGCGCCATCAGATCAACGAACAAGGCGTCGGCCACGGCGGGATCACCGCCGGTGTTCTCGATCGCGTTGGCGCGATCGCGCGCAGGCAGACGGCTATCGCGAAGCGACGTTTCCGCGGCTGTGGTGGCGGGCGACGCGGCCTCATGCGACAGACTGCGTCCAATCGCGGTGTGCAGCTTGTCTTCGCGCAACGGCTTCTCCAACCACGCATCGAACAGCCCTTTCGCCTCGTCGCGCTGGTCGCGAAGCCGGATATCGGCCGTCAAGGCGATGATAGGTGTCGCCCTGTAGCGCGCCTGCGCACGCAGCGTGCGCGCGACCTCGACACCGCTTTTCTCTGGCATGTGGATGTCGACAAGCAGCAAGTCGACTGCGTTCTGCGCTGCCAGGCGGATCGCGGCTTCGCCGTCCGCGGCGAGCAACGTTCTCGCACCGTACGACCGCAGCAGGGTATCGGTGAGGCGCAGGTTGATGTCGTTGTCGTCGGCGATCAGCACGACGCGTCCACTCAGCCAAGGCGCGTTTTCATCCACGTCGCCGGCACGCTTGGGCTCGTCGATCGGCACGTGGCCAGTCGCGGAATGCAGGGTCGCCAGCAGGCGTTTTCGACGCACCGGGTATCCTTGTGCGCAGCATCCCTTGCACTGCTCGACGGCGTGCTTCAGCGTCGCATCGGCATTCGGCAGCAATACGCACACGGGCGCATGCGATACGCGCCGCAGGGCCTTGAGCATCGTCACGACACCTGCCTCGTCGATGCTGGCGCCGCAGCGCAGCACCCACAGATCCGGCAGCAACGCGGCGGTCGGCGGCGGCACCTCGCTGCGCAACTCGACACCGAAACCTGCCTGCTCCAGCGTACGCGCAAGCGCGTCGCCCGACAGCGGGTGGGCGTCGATGACGATGATCTGCGAACGTGTCGCGACATCGAGCAGCGGAACCGTCTTTGTGCCACGTCGTTCGACATCGAACGGGAGGTGGACGGTGAAACAGGTGCCACGTCCCGGTTCACTCGCCACGTCGATCGTCCCGCCCATGGCCTCGACCAGGGAATGCGAAATGCTCAGCCCGAGACCGGTGCCGCCGTACAGACGAGGCGTCGACGCGGGCCCCTGGTAGAACGGTCGGAACAGCGTCGCCATCGCCTCATCGCCGATACCGATGCCGGTATCACGCACGAGGATTTCGAGCTCGAACCGGCGACCCTCACCGGTCGCACGCCGCGCGTGCACGACGACCTCACCGTCGTCCGTGAACTTGACGGCATTGCCGATGAGGTTGGTCAAGACATGGCGCAGGCGCGTGACATCACCGACCAGCTGCTGCGGCACGTCGGTATCGACGAGCTGGATGAGTTCGAGGCGTTTCTCGTGCGCCTGTGGGGTCAGCAGGCACACCACGTCCTCGATGGCATCACGCGGATCGAACACCACGCGTTCCAGCTGCAGCTTGCCAGCCTCCATCTCGGAGAAATCCAGAATGTCGTTGATGATCGCCAACAGATTGTTGGCCGAGCGGATGATGGTTTCGACGAACTCACGCTGCGTGGCGTCGAGTTCCGATTTACGTAACAGGCCGGCGAAACCGAGCACACCATTCATCGGCGTACGAATCTCGTGGCTCATGCTGGCGAGAAATACCGACTTGGCACGGTTGGCATCGCGCTCACGGTGCCGCGCAATCTCGAGGTCGGCGTTCTTCTGTTCGAGTTCCGCAAGTGCATCGCGCAGGCTCGCCGTGGCTTCGTCGATCTGGTCCCTCAGGTTCTGCGAAGACGTCGCGATCTGCTCGGCCATGGCGTTGAACCCGCTTTGCAGCTCGCCGAGTTCGCCACGTGAAAGAGCACTGATGCGGGCATCCAGGTCGCCGCTGCGGATGCGGCCGACGGCGTCCCGCAGGGCATCGATCGGACGCACGATCTGACGCGCGACAGCGACCGTAAGCAACACCGCGAGGGCGACCGAGATCAGGCTGATCAACAGCGCATCACGCAGCGCCCGCTGGCGCGCAAGCTCGGTGGCATGCACGCTCATGTAGACGGCGACGTCGCCCAACGGCGTATCGGCGCCACCCTGTTGTGTGTCGTCGATTTCCAATACCGGTGCCACGACGGGCGCACCGAACGCCACCAGCGACGGCGTGCGTGCGTCGGCACCCGGACGTTGCACGTCGGCGACGACGGCGTTGTTGCGGTCACGCACCACCACGCGCTGGATGTCGCCACTGCTCGCGAGCACGCGGTGACAGGCCGCGCGCAGCATCGATGCGTCGCCGGTGAACAATCCCACCACGGCCAGCGATGCGAGTTGCTCCGCCTTGGCCGCGCCGCGGTCGGCGTGTGCGGCCTGCAGGTCGTCGAGACGCGTGTTGATCGCGTAGGTCGACAGCAGCAGGGCGAGTAACAGGATCGGCAACAGCGCCGTGAGGAAGATGCGGCCGAATATGCTGTTGGGACGGGTAACTATCATGGCGCCATGCGCTCCATGCTGCGTAACAGGTCGTCGTCTGAAAAGTCGGGTAGCTGCAGCGAACGCAGGACTTCACGGTTCACCGATACCGAGAACAGGTCGCCGTAGCCCGCGGGCTGCAGTTGCCCCGTACGACGGAAGGTGTCGATGCGTTGCGCGACCTCGCGGCCGACATCTTTCGGTGTGGCATGTACGGCCGCCGCGGCACCGGCCTTGACCATCGCCTCGGAGAAGCCGATGACCGGCACGCGGGCGCTGTAGGTGGTCAGCAGGATCGAGTAGGCCGTGCTGCGGTTGTAGATGGCAGGGTCGGGCAGTGCCAGCAGTACATCGACGTCCTGCACCAATCGGCGCAGCCCGGCGCCGATGTCGTCTGCACTCGCCTGCTCGACGGTCAGCCGATAACCGCGGGCGCGGGCCGCATCCTCGAGTTCATCGCGTCGTTCAGACGACACCTCGCCAAGCAGGACACCGAGCCGCGTCGCCTGCGGCACGACGAGGCGCGTGAGCGCGATCTGCCGCTGTAACGGCTGGTCGATGAGCAGGGCACTGAACGGGCGTGTCGGCGGCAGACAGCATGTCTGCAATTCGTCCCAAGCCACACGTGGCAGGAAAGCGTAGAGCGTCGGCGTCTTGCGCGCGGCCTGCGCCATGACCTGGCCGGCGTGGCTGCCGATCGTGACGACGAGATCAACCGCGGCGACGGCGCGCTCGAGATCGCTGGTCGCCAGCGTGGCGTCGACGCGCGTGACCACCGCGCAGTGGGTGGCACAGGCGTCGGCCAGGGCCGCCTCGACCGCGCTCATCACGGTCACGGTGCGCTGATCCTCCGTGCTGCCGACCAGCGCAACGCGGAAGGCGTCATCGCCACCTGCGCCCACGGTGACGCTCAGCGCAGCGATCAGCATGGCGACCGCCAGCCGGACGATCCGGTACGTCAGAGATGCGGGTGAGCGCTTGGGGCGGCGGTCCATTGCGCGTTGCTGGCAATCCGTAGGCTGCGCCTGCTCAGCGCAGACTCACCTTGACCTGGGCGTACACGCGACGTTCGGCCAGGTTGCCGCTGACGTTGTCATCGATGTCCGTCGACGTGAACTCCCAGTAGGGATCGTTGAACAGGTTCTGCACGTTGAGCGACAGCTCGATATCACCGGTTTCGTGGCGGATGCGCTTGCTGAGCTTGCTGTCGACGCGGCTCTGGCTGTCGACGAAATCGCCTTCACCCAGCCATTCCATCGGCGAGACGTAGTACACGGTGCCACTGAGCTGCCAGCCATCACCGAGCTTCGTCGAGCCGAGCAGGGTCAATGTGTGTTCGGGCACGCTGGGGTCGACCGAACGCGGATTACCCGATCGCGAGGGCGCCGGATTGCCGTTGGCATCGATCTTGGTGATGTAGCCGCCTTCCGCCTTGGCATAGGCGTATGCGAGATGGAGCAGCGAATTCGGGGTAGGGCGCACGTGCGCCTGGACTTCGATGCCGTTGGTGCGTATCGAACCGGCCTCGTCGAAACGGAACGGGTCGCCGGGCAAGCCCTCGTCCTCCATTTCGTACAGCAGTCGCGTGACCTCGTTGTGAAACAGGCGCAGATCGATGACACCGTTGATCGCCGGCACGTCGACCAGGTAGCCGATTTCGTAGCTGTGGATGCGTTCAGCGCCGTTGTCGGCGGTGCCCAGCAGTTCGATCGCGTCCGGCGCCGTCGGCGTCAGCAGCACGTCGACCTTGAGCTCGCCATGCGTTTCGAGGAACGTCGGCATGCGATAGGCACGCGCGGCGCTGACGCGCAGCGTGTGGTGATCCGCAGGCTGCCAGTTGAGCGCCAGACGCGGCGAGTAGAAACGGCCGGTATCGCTGTAGTGTTCGGCCATGATGCCGGCATTCAGGGTGACGTCCTGGCGCAGGTGCCATTCGATGTTGGCAAACAGACGCGCGAGGTCGCGGTGCAGATCCTGATCGCTGTCGAACACGCCCGCGCCACGTACGGTGTCGTTGCGCAGGCCGCCGCCCCACGAGATGCGCCAGTCGTCGGCAGGTGACCAACGGTGCTGGATCTCGAGATCGTATCGGTGCGTCTCCAGCGAATAGTCGACATTCAGCAGCAGGCCGGACCCCGGATCCGTGAAGGTGACATTGTCCGGACTCTTGAAGGCGTTATGAAACGCCTGAATGCGGATATCGTGCTTGTCACCGATCACGTGCTCCCACACCAGCTGTTGGTAGTGCGCGCGATATTCGCGTTTACGCGGTACACGGAACGATTCGCTGTCGAAATCGGTTTCTCGGACGCCGGCGTTGAAGGTCACGGTGTCGAGCGACGTCGGGTGATAGGCGCTGCGCAGCGTGAACATGCGCGACGCGTTGCCATCGTACTTGTGCGGAAAACCGTCATTGCCCGCGTAAGCGGCGGTGGCGCTCAGGGCCAGCGGGCCGAAGCGCTCGGCGAGGTTGAGTTCGGCCTCGCGTGCGTGTTCGCTGCCGGCCATGCCGCGCGCCGTGACGTGGTCTACCGATTCCGGGCTGCGCGTGACAATGTTGATCGTGCCGAGGAAGGCGTTCGAGCCGTAGGCCGCGGCATTGGCACCACGCACCACCTCGATGCGCTCGATATCGCTGAGCGTGAGCGGCAGCGCCGACCACACCATGCCGTTGATGCCGGGGTTGTAAGCGGAACGGCCGTCGACCAGGACCTGCATGCGACGCGGAAAGTGGTCGGCGTAGCCCTGGTAGGTCGTGACGGCATCGATGCCTTCGGTGTAGGTCACCTGGAACCCGGGTACCAGGCGCAGCAGGTCCGCCACGTTGACCGCACTGGAGGCATCGATCATCTCGCGGTCGATTACCGTCATCGCGACGGGAGCGTCGGTCAGCGGCTGCACCAGGCGCGTCGCACTCAACACCGTGGGCAGGGGGGTGAAGAAATCGGCCTCGGTCATGGCGAATGCCGCATCGTCTGCGGCGGACGGCGTCGGTAGGCCGATGGCGGCCGCGATACATAGCAGCGCGAGGCGGAATGGGGGCAGGATCTTGTTGTTCACGTCGCGTTTCTCGGTACTCGTTGTGTAGGGGCATTATTCCAAATTCATGCACCGGCGATGGCCGTGGGCACGGCACGCGCCGCGACTCACGCGCCGCGCCAGGAACGTTCTTCCTGGGCGAGAGATCTCAGCCCTTCTACCGCCTGCGCCAGGACATCGCTCTCGGTCGCGCGCGGAAACACCATGTACGCGGGCAGCGGGAACTCGGGGGCATCGGGTACGCGGTGCAAGCGTCCCTGCTCGATCAGCCCGCGCGCCATGCGCTCGGGCAGGAAACAACTGCCGCCGTTCGCCACCACCAGTTGTACGCCGAGCCAACCGATATTGACCACCTGCGGTGGTCGTTCGAGATCAGGGTAGGCCTCACGGTGACGCGCATAGAACCCCGGGCCCCACTCGACATAGACGTAGTCGGTATCGGGCCAGCGTGTATCGGTGCGTGTACTGACCATGATTAGGGTCTCGTCGAACAGGTGCTCGACCACGAGCCCGGGGGAATGGCTCGGCGTGTACATCAGGCCGATGTCGAGCGTGCCCTCGACAAGGCGACGCATGAGGTCTTCTTCGAAGCCGATCTCGCTGCGTATCGACACATCCGGGGCCTCGCGTCGCATCCAGCCGACCCAGCTCGGCAGGAAGCCTTCCCACAGGGCGATGCGCCCTCCGACACGCAGTGCGGCGCGGAAACGGCTCGGCAGGCCGACGTCGTGGCGCGCCTGCTCCGCGGTGAGCACGAGGGTCTTGGCATGGTGCAGGAAACGCTGGCCCGACGGCGTCAGCGTCGCACCCGCGCGATTGCGCACGAACAGCCGCGCCCCGAGCTCACGCTCCAGCGACTGGATGCGCGCGCTGACCGTCGACTGGGTGACGTAGAGACGGCCGGCGGCCTCGAGAAAACTGCCGTGTGCGGCGATCGCGAGAAAGGTGCGTGCCTGCTCGATATCCATTGTGTGCGACTTTATATCGAATTACTCGATATATTTGAGCATTTAATTTCGTTTGTCGAAAGTCAATTCGGCCCCCTAACATGTGCCGCACACGCTTATTCGCAGAGGAACCGACGATGGAAAAAGCGAGTGCATTGAGCGATTCGGGGTACGGCGCTCTCGCCGGGCTGGCACGCGACGAAGAGGGCTTTCTGCTCGACGCGGGCGACTGGCATGCGGATCTCATCGTGCCGCTGGCCGACGAGGCGGGACTCGAACTCACCGCCGAGCGGCTGCACGTGATCCACTACATCCGCGACTATTTCGACAGCCGCCTCAAGGTGCCCGAAGCGCGCACACTGCTCAAACACATGGCGACACAATGGGGGCGGGAACGCGCCACGCGACGCTACCTGTATCGGCTATTCCCGCGCGGTTACGGTCAGCAGGCGTGCAAGATCGCCGGCATGCGCAAACCGCGCAAACTCATGCTCGACGTCTGAGGGTGTGATGAATCCGTTCACGAACCGGCACGGACGCGGCATCGTCCATGGCCACCTCGCGCATGTCGACCGCGCGCTCGCCGCGATCGGCGGCACGCTCGGCATACTCGCCATTGCCGTGATCAGCGAACACCAACTCGGGCTGCAGGGCGCCACGGCACTGATCGCATCGATGGGCTCGTCGGCGGTGCTGCTGTTCGCGGTACCACACGGCCCGCTGTCGCAACCCTGGCCCGTGCTCGGCGGACACCTGGTGGGCGCCGCTGTCGGTGTCGCTTGCGCCAGGCATATCGACAACCCGCTGTTTGCGGCAGCCCTCGCCGTCGGCCTGACGATCGCCGCCATGCACTATCTTGGCTGTTTGCATCCGCCCGGCGGCGCCACGGCACTCGGGGCCGTCGCCGGCGGTGAAGCAGTGCACGCACTCGGTTGGCAGTTCGTGGTCACCCCGGTGCTGCTCAATGCGTTGGCGGTACTCGCCGTCGCCTGGCTGTTCAACCTGCCGTTCGCCTGGCGGCGCTACCCGGCTGGACTGGCAGGTGCAGGCAGGAGGGACCAAACTCTCCATCAGGGGGAGCAAGACGATGACTGACGAACCGGATACTGCAGACCCGCAACGTGCCGATTACCAACGCGCTCTCGACAGCATGGACACCTTCATCGACGTCGGCGTCGACGATCTCATGACGCTCGCGCGTCGTGCCGAACACTTCGCCGCGCAGCGTCGCATAGAGCGCCTGTGGGTCACCGAGATAATGTCGACACCGCTGCTCAAGGTCGGGCCCGCGGCATCGATGGCCGAAGCGGCACATCTCATGGTCAGTCGACGCATCAGCGGTCTGCCGGTGGTGAACGAAGACGAGGCATTGGTCGGCATCATCACCGAAGCAGACTTCCTGCGTGCCCTCGGCGTGCCCGCGCACGACCCCACCTTCACCCTGTGGCAGACACTCGAATCGCTGCTCGGCCACCTGTCCCGCCACAACACGCTGCACGGGCCCGACGACTCTGTCAGTCAGCACATGCAGGTCAACGTGATCAGCGTGACCACCGATGACGACATCTTTGAGGCACTCGCGCAGATGAAGGCGCACAAGGTCAAGCGGCTCGTGGTGTGCGACGCCCAGGGTCAGGCCGTTGGCATGGTGACGCGTTCAGATCTCGTGAAGCTGTTTTTCGACCGCTTCAACGCGCCGCACGACGCAAGTCGCTGAGCACGGCGTGCGGATTCGGCCCCTCAACCGCCTACACGGCGCAGGCGCTGCCAGGCCTGACGCAGGCGCGAGGTCGGCTGCGTGGCGAGCACCAGACTGACGTTGTCGCTGTGCGCACCGCCGCGCTCGCGTGCGAGTCCGACCAGTTCGGCGGCGAGATCGTCGTCACCGCGTGCGCTGTGTCGCCGCGCCACGACTTCGTCGATATCGAGTTGGCCCCAGAAACCATCGCTGCACAGCACGAACCAGTCGTCGGCACCGATCGCCGTGGCACCGAATTCGGGATTGAGCTCGTTCTGTCCGCCCAGGCACATGTACAACCGGTGATCGACGCGGCGCGATGCAACCGGTGCCTGCCCGGCCTCCTTGAGCAGCTCACCGATGGTGTGGTCACGCGTGTGTGACAGCAAGGTATCCGCCTGGAAATGGTACAGGCGGCTGTCGCCGACGTGTGCCCAGTAGGCCTCCGCGTCACTGAGGTAGAGCAAGACGCAGGTACTGGCCGGGTTCGTTTCACGCTGACGCCCGATGGCGACGATGTCACGATCTGCGCGGCGGCAGAGCTCACCGAGAAACTGGTGCGGATGATCGATCGGGCTATCCGTGACGGCCGCTCGCGCCGTGTCGATCACGGCCTGCGCCGCGAGACCGCCATCGCGCTGTCCACCCATGCCGTCTGCGAGCACCACGAGTCGGTCGCCGTTGTGCAGCGGCAGCGCGAACACCTCGGCGCGATCCTGTTGTTCGGGCCGGCCGCCGATGGTGCTGGCAACGTCGAATCGCCAGTTCATCCTGCCCCCCGGGACCTGTTCTTGGGATCAGCACGCATCAGTCGAACACCGCCCGCCACACGCGCTTGAAATCGTCGACGATGTGCCCGGTGCCGGGCTGCCCGCGCAGCGTATCCTCGGCGGCCCGGTCCGGCACCGCCGGTGGCGTCTCGGCGGCCTTGCGCTCAGCCTCGGCCGCCGCCAGTGCCTGTTGCTGTTCGCGGCGCGTGATCTCGTCGCGCAGCGCCTGCAATGTCGCGTCCGCGGGTTGCACACCGAGGCCGCGCTCGATGTAACGCGAAGCGCGCGCGGTGTTGCCGTCATCGAGTGCAGACTGCGCCATGCGCGTGTATCGCGCGGCGATATCATCCATACCCGCATTCGCTGCCGCGTTGCCGGGGTCTATAGCCAGTACCTGGTGATAGTAGTCGTAGGCGTTGTCGCCTTCGGGGCGCGTAAGACGCAATTGCTCGATCGCCCGCGCCGCCGATTGCAGCAAAACGTCGATATCGTCGGGTGCATCGGCTCGCACCACCGTCGGCTCGGGCTCGACACTCGTGACGAGTGCCAGCGAACCCGCCGCGGTCGGCTGAGCGGCATCCGGCAACTCGATATCGGCAGGCGTCGCCTCTTCGGCCATCTCGGCAGCGACCGGCAATGGCGCTTCCGGTTCGGCGGCGGTGGTGGCCGACGGCTCGGTGCTGGCGATATCAGCGCCCGTCGGCGTATCGTCCGCAGCAGCGACAGTCGGCGAACCCTCCGCCACGTCCGCTGTGGCAGCAGCCACAACCGGGGTATCGCTCGCGACCACGCGCGCCACGGGCAGCGTCGGCGCAGATGGCGGCGTACCCAGCAGGTAGACCCCCAGACCACCGATGACGAGCACTACCGTAAGCCAGGTCAGCGCGTGCCGTCGTCTTGCCCGCGGGCGTAGCGGCGCCGGATGAGTGCCCGTGCTGTCGTCACCGGCCGCGAGGGCCTTCTTCGCGTCACGGAAACGGTAAGCGAGTTCTTTGGCCGACGCGACGCGGTCGCCGGGCCGCTTCGCGATCATGGCTTCGAGCAGGTCCTGGTAGTCGGCGAACGCCTCGGGCAGCACGGGCAGTGGCTGCGTGAGGTGGGCGACGATCGTCTCCACGGCATTGGCACGTGCATACGGCCGCTGTCCGGTCAGCATCTGGTAGAACACGATGCCCAGGGCGTAGATGTCGGCCCGACCATCGAGGGGAAGGCCTTCGGCCTGTTCCGGGCTCAAGTAGTAGGGACTTCCGAGTGCGGCACCTTCGTGCGTGATCTCCTGGTCGCTGTCGAGCTGCTTGGCGATGCCGAAATCGGTCAGCTTCGGCGTGCCGTCACTGTGGAACAGGATGTTGCTCGGCTTGATGTCGCGGTGAATGATGCCGCGCCGGTGGACGAAATGCAGACAGGCCGCCATCTGCTCCATGAGCGACAAGGTCTTGGCCAGCGGCACGCCTTCTTCGATGCGCTCACTCAGCGAGCGGCCATCGAGATACTCCATCGCGATGAACAGACGGTCACCGATGGTGCCGATGTCGTGGATGGTGATGATGTTGCGGTGGCTCAGTGACGCGATGATCCTGCCCTCGTGCAGGAAGCGCGCCGCCTGTTTCGGATCGTCGAATTTCTTCAACACCTTGAGTGCCACGCGACGGTCGAGCGATTCCTGAACGGCGAGGTACACGGTCGACATGCCGCCTTTGCCAATCAGGCGTTCGATCTTGTAGCCGGGAATCTTCATGACGAGACGTCAGCGATCGTCCTGCGGGCGATGCAGAAACTGCAGCGACAGCTCGCGAACCGTGAAACGGTCACCATCGTGCAGCAACGTCTGGCGCAGCACCCGGCCACCGTTGAGCCGCACCTTTCCGCGTCGGCCCGGCATCAGGTAGAAGCCGTCATTACGGCGCTGGATCCGCGCCGCCGTGCGCGGTGCCAACCATCCGCGGACACCGATGTCGCAGTCGTCGGCGCGACCGATGACGAAGTTGACCTTGTCGAGCACGATGCGCCGTTCGCTGTTGTCGCGTTCGAACAACGTCAATGCAGCAACTTTGAATTTGCGCTTGAGCTGCGCGAGATCGCCGAGACTGGCGATGTTCAGCTCCATGGTCTTTTCCTGGGTCTCGTCGCCGTCCGTCTCGGGTGCGCCGGTTTCCTCGCCACGCGCCCTGGCCACAGCCATGAACTTGAGCACGTAGTTATAGATCTGGATCTCGTCCCAGAACTTCAGCGGCTGACGTTGAACACGCTTGCCGGCGATGAAGGTCCCGTTGCTGCTGTTGTCGACGAGCTCGAAATGCTCGTCCTGCTGTTCGATGACCGCGTGGTGCTTGGAGACGCCGCGACCCTGCAGCACGATATCGTTGTCGTCACCGCGACCGATCGTGGTCTGCGGGCCGGTCAGTTCACGCTGTTCCAGTAACGTGTCACCGAGAAAGATGCGCAGATAAGCCATGTCTTGTCAGTGTTGTGCCGTCGTCGTCGCGGGCGGCCATACCGCGTGGTCTGCCGTCTGCACCAGCTTGCTCACCCGTTGCGATGAGCGGTGAGGTCCCTAAGGCCTTTTAGTCGGCAGGCGGGCAGGGTTCTGAAGCCATCGCCATGCACCGCCAGCGCCGTACCAGGGCCTGCTGACGATGCAGTATGCGGGTTGCTACATAGTGGCGGTGTGCGCGGTTGCGCAGTTCGCTATGCTGCGTGTCTTCGCGGCCCTACCACGGCTCGTCGCGCACGCCGCACGAGGCCGTGGAAGGCCTGCCCAAGTCGTTGATCGGGTTTGAAAATGACATTGAACGACGAATACCGTTACCTCGGCTCGCAGCTCTGCACGTCGCTCACGGCGCCTCGCGTGCGCGGCCTCTATCTTCCCGCGGCCGTGCCCGATGAAACCTATCGCGACGAGTTCGGCTTCGTGTTCCTCGACGACGGCAGTGTCGGTCCGTTCTACGTCAGCCTCGGCGACATGCTGCGCCAGCTCTGGCGACGTCACCCACAGCCCGCGGCGTTCGTTGCCGACGCGGAGCAGCTGCTCGATGGCTACGGCGACGTCGACCTCGCCGCACGCGGGCTGGCTGTCGGTGTATTCAACGCCCTGAGCGCGGCCGTGATGCGCAACGCCGGGTTCGATGCGCCGGACCGGGTGGGTGGCGACACCACCCGCGACGAAGACAGCAGCGGGCGGGTCGGCATGGTCGGGTACTTCTGTCCTTTGGTCGACCGCCTGACGGAGCAGGGCCACAGCGTGCTGGTCCTCGAACATGCGCCACAGCGCATCCCCGAACGCGACGGCGTCGTGGTGACGCGTGATCCGGCGGCCCTGCGCGACTGCTCGCACGTGTTGTGTACGGCCTCGACCCTGGTCAACGACAGTCTCGAGAGCCTGCTCGACACGCTCGGCGGGCAGGTACCCGTCGACCTCATCGGACCCAGTGGCAGCGGCCTGCCGGACCCGTTGTTTGCGCGCGGCATTCGATCGGTTGGCGGTATCCGTTTCGCATCACGCGAAAACCTGCTCGCGCAGCTCGCGGCGAGCCAACCCTGGGGCAGTGCCGGTCGCAAATACCAGCTCGAGTCCGACACCTACCCGGGCGCCGAAACGTTGCTGGCGCGACTAGCGAATCGTGGCGCCGACGCCGACCAGCCGTAGTGCCGTCAGCACACAATCGGCCTGCGCGTGACTGAGTGCGATGCGCGAAGCGCCCATGAACAGGCGGTGGACATCCAGATGCAGTTGCTCGATCGTGGCCACGGCGCGCATGCCGGTCAGCGTCGCGCGCAAGGTGCGCGTGATGAGCCCCTGCGAGGCCTCGACGAAGTACAGATAACCGGTGCCGCGGTCGTAGAAGACATGCCGGCCGTCGAGGTGGTAGAAAATGGCGTTGCTATCGCTCACGCCGTCGAGGCCGCGGTCGCCGCGTTTCCCCGCCGACGCCACCTGCTGGCTCACCGGCCCGATTCCGCCCGGCATGGCGATGTCTCCCGTTTCGCTGCACGCCGGCTGTGACGTGCGCATCGATCATCGCAGCATGCCGCTCCGCGGGCAATTGGCTATGTGCTTGCGCGCTTGGCCCGATTCATTCCCATGGACGAGGACAAAACACGGGTTTGGTCATGCGAGGGTAGCGACCGCCACGGGCTCTCCGTCTCCGCACGCGTCAACCTGCCGACTCGTCATGTCATCGGATTCAGTGTCTAGCTCACCCAGTGATCCGTTGCACGCGCGTCGTCGCATTGGACAGACGGCCAAGCCCGGCACCCGATCGCAAGCGCATGTGGGCAGGCACGGTGTGAACCGGTAAACGGCGAGCGCTGCGACCGACACGGTGCCCTGCCGCGCATGTCCTTCAACACAGTCCAAATACCGTGGCACGCTTCGTCAGGTCATCGCCGCCGCGGGCACAAGACAAGGTCGACGATCGGCCACAGCGTCAGGTCATGTCCACGTTCGTTGCGAGTGGTCCACACAAGGCAGCCCCAGCGTCGTGTGGAACGCGGGCGCGGCAACGGGGTCCGTTTGCGCGTCAACATCGAACGTCACGCGCGACCACGACTTTTGACCCGGTCGTCACTGAGCGAACCCCGGCGTCAAAGACCCACCCACACCCCGCCTGCGATCGGACCGCGACGCACGCCCCCGGTTGCTTGGACAGACCGGGCGCGCGCGCAGCCCTTGCTGCACGCGCTAGTCCGCGGTCGGGCGGCGACCTTCCGCGACAGCGCCTACGTCCATG
>JAGRHA010000332.1 GCA_020445205.1 Gammaproteobacteria bacterium | reverse complement strand
GGATGAATGTCAACGCCGCAAACGCCGTGACGTTCTCAGGATCGAGCTCGAGTACACGCTGCAGACACCGTTCCTGTGCGTCGAACGCACCGATCTGCGCATACAGATTGGCGATGCGTCGCAGCTGGGTCGTGTTCTCCCCGGCCGCCGTGACCGCCTCATCGAGCAGCGACCGGCAGGTGTCGATATCACCCCGGTTGGATGCAAGGCTCGCCTCTGCGAGGCGCAGCGACCCCGCGGGGTAGCCCAGTCTGCGGGCCTCTTGCAGCGCACGCGCCGCGTAGGCGTAATTGGCGCTGCCCGCCAGCACGTCAGCGAGGGCGTACCACACCGCCGCCTGCCCAGAGTCCACTTCCAGCGCATGTTCGTAGTAATCCTGCGCGACCAGTTCGCGACCCAGGCCGCGGTAGATATTGCCGATCTGGTGCAGCAGGCCTGCATCGGGTTCAGCGACGAGCTTCTCGACGCGGGCCACTGCGGTTTCGGCGTCGGCCGGGTCACGCAGTTCCACGGCACAGATGGCCAGGTTCAGCTGTGCCTGCACATTACGCGGATCGAGACGTGCGGCATTCTCGAATGCGCGCCTGGCATCCACGAGGCGCCCTTTGCGTGCCAGAGCGATGCCGAGATTGGTATGGGCATCGACCAGGCGTGCATTGACGTGGATGACACGACGGAACTGGTCGATGGCGTCGTCGAGCCGATCATCGACGACGTAGACGTTTCCCAGTGTCATGCGAAACAGCGCCGTATCGGGCGCAGCGCGCACCGCACGTTCGACGAACGAACGGCCAAGCGCCTGATCGCCGCGCATCAATGCCAGCTGTCCCGCGAGATGCAGCAGGTCCGGGTGACCGGGATGCGCGTGCAGCGCCTGTTCGATGAACTGTGTCGCCGACTGCGTATCGCCGCGGTTGAGCATGTCCACGGCAGCCATCGCCGCACGATCGGCGGCGCTGTCCGTGGCGGGCGCCCTGCCTGCTTTGGTGCGCGCAGCGGACCGCTGTGGCGGCGCCGGTTTGCGTGACTTACGCTGACGCGCCATCGCTGCCTCGTGCGTTCATGCGCCGTGATATGGCCGGCTCAGTTCGTGTACGGCGTCGATCATCGCGCCCGCATGCTCAGGCGGGATCGCCGGGTGGATGCCGTGGCCGAGGTTGAACACATGGCCCGAGCCTTTGCCGTAACTCGCCAGAATGTCGCCGACCGCACGCCGAATCGCGTCGGGCGATGCGTACAGGGTGCACGGATCGAGGTTGCCCTGCAGCGCGACACGATCACCCACGCGGGCGCGCGCCTCGCCGATGTCGATGGTCCAGTCGAGCCCGAGCGCATCGCAGCCGGTATCGGCCATCCGTTCGAGCCACTGACCGCCCCCCTTGGTGAACAGGATCACCGGCACGCGCCGACCATCGGCCTCGCGTGTGAGCCCGCTGACAATGCGCTGCATGTAGTCGAGTGAGAATGCGCGGTAGTCACGCGGGGTCAGTGTGCCGCCCCAGGTATCGAAGATCATCAGTGCCTGGGCACCCGCGGCAACCTGGGCGTTGAGGTAGGCCGTCACGCTGTCGGCGAGCTTGCCGAGCAGCGTGTGCATCAGTGCCGGCTCGTCGAACATCATGCCCTTCGAGCGCGCGAAGGTCTTGGTGCTGCCGCCTTCGACCATGT
>JAGRHA010000045.1 GCA_020445205.1 Gammaproteobacteria bacterium | reverse complement strand
TGCTCAAGGGTTTCACCGACGGTCGAGTCGGCGACGCGCCGTATCGCTACCCCGTCGTGGTCAGCGAGCGCATCAAGCTCTGGGAGGCGGCGCAAAGCAGCTACTCGGGCCCGCGCATCAGCCCGAGTATCGGCATCGGCATCGGCAGTGGCGGCACACGCGGCGGTGTGGGCGTCGGCATCGGTTTCTGAGTCCCCGTCGATTGCGCGGACTGCACGCCTGTCTGCGGCGCGCCAGTGCGTGCGGTTTCACGCTTGATCAACGTCAAAAGGCAGCGAGATTGCGGCGCCGGTAAGGCGACGAAGCGCGCGTCGCGGGGGGAGAATGCCCATTGCGCGACGCCACGGCGACACAACTGGATCGTCGGCGTTGCGACCGTGTCAGCGACGCTGAACCCAATCGCCCGGAAAAGTATCGAGTGGCCATCGGTAAGCCCACATTGGTCGACACGCCCGGACTCGCCGTGATCGGCGACCGCCTGCGTCCGCTGTTGCGGGTCGTGGGTGTGTTGTGCGCGCTGCTCGCGGTGAACTCGACGTATCTCGCCGCGATCACCTTGGCCGAGTCCGCCAGCGGCAAGCTGTACCAGGACTATTTCTATCTCGGCATGTTCCTCGCCCATCTCGGGCTCGGACTGCTGCTGATCGTGCCGTTCGTCGCCTTCGCCGTCCTGCATCTGCGGCGTGCCATCGGACGCAGCAACCGCAATGCCATCCGCGCCGGCCTGGCGCTGTTCGCCACGGGTAGCGTGGTGTTGCTCAGCGGCGTGTTCCTGACCCGTTTCGGTTTTTTCGAGGTCGACGATCCTGCTTTGCGTGAGGTCGGCTATTGGGTCCACGTCGCCACGCCATTGATCGCGGTGTGGCTGTTCGTGCTGCACCGCTTGGCCGGGCGCCGGATCCGCTGGTCGTTCGGTGTCGCCACGGCGGCCGTCGCTGCGGCATTCGCGACCACAATGGTCGCGTGGACGCTATGGCTCACGCCACCACCCGCAACCGCGGAGCCGGCATTCGCGACCACGCTCGTGCGCACGCCGGGCGGCGCGCATCTCGACGCGCGCACGCTGATGCGGGACGAGATGTGTGCCGAATGCCACGCCGACATCGCCGCGGCCTGGCGCAACAGCGCGCACCGGCTCAGCTCGTTCAACAACCCGTTCTACAGCTTCAGCGTGCAGGAGACGCGCAAGGTCTCGATGGCGACCACGGGCACGATGCGCAAGGCGCAGTTCTGTGCCGGCTGCCACGATCTGGTGCCGTTGCTCAGCGGCGCGTTTGATGATCCCGACTTCGATGTCGTTGGCGACCCCAGCGCACACGCCGGCCTGACATGCACGAGTTGTCACGCGATCACGCACGTCAACAGCGTGCTCGGCAATGCCGACTTCAGCATCGCCGAGCCGGTGCACTATCCGTTCGAGGACAGCGACAGCCCGCTGTTGCGCGCAGTCAGCCGACAGCTAGTCAAGGCCAAGCCTGCACATCACAAGCACGGTTTTCTCAAGCCGTTGCACAGCACGGCGGCGTTCTGTGGCGGCTGCCACAAGGCGCATCTGCCGGCGGCGGTGAACGACTACAAATGGTTGCGTGTGCAGAACCATTTCGACAGCTTCATGCAGAGCGGCGTCGCGGGTCACCGGGTCGACAGTTTCTATTACCCGCCACAGGCGACCCCGCGCTGTGCGAACTGCCACATGCCGCTCGTCGCCTCCAATGACCCTGCAGCGCGCGATGTCGACGGCAGCGGCACGCGCAAGGTCCACAGTCACCTGTTCCCGGCTGCCAACACGGGGCTTGCGCATACGGTCGGACTGCCGGATGACGTCATCGCCGCTCACCGCCAGATGCTCGAGGGCGCAGCGAGGATCGACATCTTCGGCCTGCGCGAGGGTGGCGAGGTGGATGGCGTGCTGCGGGCGCCGTTGGACGGCACGGGCCGCGTGCTGCAACCCGGCAAGACCTACCTCGTGGAGGCGGTGGTGCGCAATCTGCGCGTCGGTCACCATCTCACGCAGGGTACCGCGGATTCCAACGAACTCTGGGTCGACCTCAGCGTGCGGGCCGGCGACCGCGTCATCGGTCGCAGCGGCGCACGCGGTGCACGGGGTGCCGTCGACCCCTGGTCGTTCTTCGTCAACAGCTACGTCCTCACCAAGGACGGCGAGCGCCTCGACCGGCGCAACGGGCAGGATGCCTTCGTCACCCTGTACAACCACCAGATCCCGCCAGGGGCGGCGGCCGTCGTGCACTACCGCATCGATGTGCCCGACGATGTCACGGGTCCGATCACGATCGATGCGGCGCTACGCTATCGCAAGTTCGATACCACCTACCTGCGTCATGTGCAGGGTGAGCGCTTCGTCGGCAACGATCTGCCGGTCATCACCCTGGCCGTCGACCGCGTGACACTGGCGACGGCCGGCGCGCAGGACGTCGCCGTTGGCGACAAACCGGCCCTGTGGGAGCGCTGGAACGACTACGGCATCGGCCTGCTGCTATCCGGCACGCCACAACGCGCGACGCTGCGCCAGGCCGAACAGGCGTTCCGCGCGGTCGAGGCCCTGGGCCGCGGCGACGGCGCGCTCAATCTCGCACGTGTCTACCTCAAGGAAGGGCGCATCGACGATGCCGCCGCGGCATTGCAGCGCGCGGCCGACCAGTACCCGGACTACCGCCCGTGGACGCGTGCCTGGCTGACCGCGCAGGTCGATCGGGAGAACGGCCATCTCGCGCGTGCGATCGATACGCTGCGCGCGCTGCTCGACACGCGCTTCGACGAAGCTCGGCAACGCGGATTCGATTTTTCGCACGACTATCGCGCGCGCAACCTGCTCGGTCGCAGTCTGTACGAGCGCGCGCGCCAGCTGCGTGGCGCCGCACAGGCCGTGCAACGTCGCAGCCTGCTCGACGACGCGCGCAGCGAGTTCGAGCGCGTGCTCGCCGCGGAGCCGGAAAACCTCGCCGCGCACTTCAATCTCGCGCTGGTGTTCGCCGATCTCGGCGACGACGCACAGGCCGCCCGACACCGCGCACTGGTCGACACGTACCGACCCGATGACCATGCCGTCGAGCGCGCCGTGACCCGGCACCGACGGCACAACCCGGCCGCGGACCACGCCGCCGAAGCCGTCGCGGTCTACGATCTGCAGCGCCCCGGCGCCTACGGGCTCAGTGCGCCTGAACAACCTCTCGTGGGTCGGCGTGATGTGAAACGGTCTGGAGAAGACGATGGCCGCGGCACCTGACGCGCGCAGTGGCGATGCGCGTATCGCGCGCGCGTTCCGCTGGTCGTTGTTCGTAATCGCCATTGTCGCGGCTGTGGCAGCGGCGCTGTGGTGGTCGGCACGCCAGGCGCACGAACCCGAGCGATCCGTCGAGGCGATGATTCCGGCCCCTGTGCAGTCCACCCCGTTACCCACCGCCGTCGGCGCACCGCCGGCGATACCCTTTACCAACATCACCGCGGCGGCCGGCGTCGATTTCGTGCACGTCAACGGTGCCTACGGCGACAAGCTGATCCCCGAGACTATGGGCAGCGGGCTGGCGTTTTTCGACTACGACAACGACGGCGACCCCGACCTCTACCTGGTCAATTCGCGCTGGTGGCCCGAACGTGCCGACGGCCGCACGAGCACGGGCCGTCTGTATCGCAACGACGGCGATGGCCGTTTCAGCGACGTCACGCGCGAGGTGGGCCTCGAACACGTGCTGTACGGCATGGGCGTTGCCGTCGGCGACGTCGACAATGACGGCTGGCAGGACCTCTACCTGTCGAATCTCGGCAGCAACCTGCTGTTGCGCAACGATCACGGGCGTTTCGTCGACGTCACCGCGGCCGCCGCCGTGGCCGGCAATCCCGACGACTGGAGCACCGGCACGGCGTTCGTCGATATCGACAACGATGGCGACCTCGACCTGTTCGTCGGCAACTACATCACCTGGAGCCCGGCGATCGACCGCGAGATCGACTTTCGCCTCGCCGGTCTCGGCCGTGCCTACGGCGGTCCCGAGCACCATGCCGGTGCGCTCAACCGCCTGTACCGCAACGACGGCGACGGACACTTCAGCGATGTCAGCCAGGCATCGGGGATCGCGCTGAGTGAGGGTGTCGACCACCACGCCGCCGGCAAGGCGCTCGCCGTGGCGATCGACGATATCGACAGCGACGGCTGGAGCGACATCGTCGTCGCCAACGACACCACGCGCAATTTCCTCTATCGCAATCTCGGCGATGGCCGGTTCGAGGAGATCGGCCTGCTCGAGGGCATCGCGTACGATCGCGAAGGTCGCGCGACGTCGGGGATGGGTCTCGATATCGCGCGCTTCCGCAACGACGCCGATATCGGCATCGCGATCGGCAACTTCGCCAACGAGATGAGCTCGCTGTACGTCACCGCCGACGGCCGCGGGCCGTTCGTCGACGAAGCCGTACTCGAGGGTTTTGGTCCGGATTCGCGTCTCGCGCTGACCTTCGCGGTGTTGTTCTTCGACGCCGATCTCGACGGCCGGCCGGACCTGTTCCAGGCCAACGGCCATCTCGAGAACGACATCAACCGCGTGCACCCGAGCCAGACCTACGCCCAGCCCGCGCAGTTGTTCTGGAACTGCGGCACGGACTGCGCGCAACGCTTTCAGCTGCTCGACAGTACGGGCGACCTGCGCCAGCCCGTGGTCGGCCGTGGCGCGGCATATGCCGATATCGACGGTGACGGCGATCTCGACCTGGCGATCGTGCAGAACGGCGGCCGTGCGGTGCTGCTGCGCAACGATCAACACACCGGACATCACTGGCTGCGCGTGAAACTGGTCGGCTCGCAGGTGAACCGGGATGCCGTCGGTGCGCGTGTCGAGCTGCGAGCCGGCGATGTCGTACAGGTTCGCTACGTGAGTACCAGCCGTGGCTATCTTAGCCAGGTCGAACGCACTCTGACCTTCGGTCTGGGTGGCGCCACGGCCATCGATGCGCTGACCGTCATCTGGCCGGGTGGACAAACACAGCAGGTCGCGGTCAACGGCGTCGATCGTGAGATCACCGTCGAGCAGATGGCGATGCAATGAGCGGACTCCACGCCGCGTTCGTCTTGGCAGTGGTTCTGGGCTGTGCTGCGACAGCTACAACGCCACCCGACGCAGCGGGGACGGCGCCGGCAGCGGCATCGCTCGCCGACCTGCCCGCGCGCTGGGCCGACCGCCTCGTGCCAATCCCGCCGCAGCGTCTCGACGAGCTCGACCCTGCCAAGGCCGCGCGCATTCGCGAGACGCGCGCACGACTCGACGCGTTGCTCGACAGTCGTGACGTTGCCAAGGATGAACTCGCGAATGCGTTCGGCCGGCTCGGTGCCCTGTACGCGGCGCACCGCATGTATGCGGGTGCCGAACGCGCGCTGCACGATGCCCGCGTCCTCGATCCGCAGGCGTTTCGCTGGGTCTACTATGCCGCGCACGTGGCGCTGGAACAGGGCAACGCGCAGCAGGCCCTCGCCGCGCTCGACGACGCGGCGCGACTGGACCCCGAGTATCCGGCCCTGGCGCTGCGCCGCGGCGAAGCGCTGCTCGGCCTCAACCGGCTCGACGAAGCGCGCACCGCATACCGGCAGGTCGAAGCGCAAGCGGGCCTGCGTGCCGCCGCGCTGTACGGTCTCGGTCAGATCGACCTGCTGCAGCGTGACTGGCAGGGTGCCGCCGACAAGCTTGGCGAGGTGTTGGCACTGCAACCGCAGGCCGATGCCGTGAACTACCCGTACGGCAAGGCCCTGGTCGGGCTTGGCCGGCGCGACGCGGCACGGGAGTACCTCGTGCTTCGCGGCGAGGTGAAACCCGACTACGACGACCCGCTGATCGTCGAGCTGCGCTCGCTGCAGGCCGGTGCGCGCTACCGCTTCGAGCAGGGCGTGATCGCGGTGCGGCGCCGCGACTTCGTCACCGCAGCCGATGACTTCGGTGCGGGGCTCGCCGACGAACCGGACAATGTGCGTGCGCGCACCTCGTATGCGCGTGCGCTGTGGCTCGCGGGCCGGCATACGGCGGCCGAACAGGCGTTGCGGCGTGCCGTTGCCGACGGCCCGACGGCGACCTTGCCGCGGTTCCTGCTTGCTGTGGTCAACGACCATGCCGGTGACACCGACGCCGCCGCCGAGGGTTATCGCGGCGTGCTGCAGATCGATCCAGGGCATCAGGGCGCACTGAGCTATCTTGCCGATCTCGAGTGGCGCCGAGGTGATGCCGCGGCGGCCGCGGCCCTGTATCAGGACGCCATCGACGCGGGCATGCGCGAGGCACGCTTGTACCTGTACTTCTGGGGTGCGTTGCGCGCGCTTGGTACCGATGACGGGATTCTGCGTGGGCGGCTCGAGACGTTCGACCGCGAGTTCCCGGAACCGCCGGTGTTTCGTTACCTGCTCGCGCGTCTGCTGGCGACCTCGACGACACCAGGGGTGGCCGACCGCTCACGTGCACTGGTGATTGCGCGGGCGCTGCAGGTCGCGGACCCTGCACCCCAGTACAGCGAGCTGCTGGCATTGTGTCTGGCTGCGTCGGGGGACTTCGGCGCAGCGCGGCAGATGCAGCAGGACCTGGTCGAGCTCGCGGGTATGCGCGGGGCCTGGCTGCAGGTCGCTGCCTTGCAGTCTGTCGCCGACGCCTACCGCGATGGCCAGCTGCCCGACATGCAGCAGGCAGCGCACGTTCCGCTGTTCATGCCGCCACCCGTCGATGCCGATGCGGCACTGCTGAACTATCCGGCCGGACGACCGTATTGACGATGGCATGAGCCAGGGCTTCTAGGTTTCCGCCGGCAGCCGGCACACTTGATCCATCGCATCGCATCGCATCGCATCGCATCGCATCGCACCGCACCGCACCGCACGGCAATGGCCGGTCCCCGCGGTTCACCACCGGCGTGCTGGGCGTAATATCACGTGCCTGGATCAACCGTTCTCGTGTGGCCTGGACGGCAAAGCCACCGGGCCTCGTTGTGGTTTGAACCGCTGGCGTGCGTCCTGCCGGGGCGGATCTGACGCAGTCGGACCTGGAAGTCGATGCTCGACCTCAATGACTCGAACACGTGCGGGCGCGCCGCAGCGCCTGCACTGGGCGCCGGGTTGATGAGGTGTTGTGTCGTGAATCCGGACGGCTGGGGGGGGGGGAAACAAACAGCGCGCCCGGAGGCGCGCTGTCGGGTCGATGCTGCGGCTTACTTGCTGCTGCTCTTGCTGCTGCTCGACTTGCTCGTGGTGCTCGTCGATGGGTAGGCGTAGTTGTAGCCACCATAGTACGGATAACCGCCACCCCAGCCGCCGTAGTAGGGGTAACCACCGCCACCCCAGCCACCAGAGTACGGGTAGCCACCGTAGCCGCCCCAGGGACCGCCATAGCCGCCCCACGGGCCGCCATAACCACCCCATGGGCCGCCACCATAGCCCCACGGGCCACCGCCGCCATACCAGGGACCACCGCCGCCCCAGGGGCCGCCACCCCAGTCGTTCCAGAAGGCGCTGGCCGTACCGGCCGTGAGCGCCGAGCCCGCTATGACCGCGGCAATCAGCGTTTTCGAGATTCTGCGCATTTCACTCCCTCCCTCGTTATGAAGAGTCCCAAAATGGAAAACCATCGTCGGTTCTTGTCGTTTCGGGTTATCGCAACCCGTCGCTTATTGTGCCGTCGCGATTGCGTTCCGATCTGACGGAAATCAAAACAATCCTTTGCGTCGTGTCGATTGACGCACATCCGCGACGGCAGGGTCGATACACGCTCGTGTTGCCCGTGCACGGGCAACGGCGGCGCCCCGGCGCGTCGTCAGAGACGGGCCCGCAGCACCTCCGCGAGTTCCGCGTCATCGAGGACCAGCGGATTGGTCTGCATGCTGCCGCCACGACAGTTGGCGACAACGCGCGCGATGTCGCCTTCCTGCATACCGTAGTCGCCGAGACGTGGTAGTGCCAGGCGCGCGGTCCAGTCGTCGAGCAGCTCGACGAGGCCGTCCTGGGCGGCCGCTTCGCTGGCGAACATGCGTCCGCTCAGCAGGATGCCGGCCTCGGCGTATTTGCGCAGTGCCGGGCTCTGTGGCGCGCGCATGCGCAGGGCCTGGATATTGCCCCGGGTCGCCGCAGCGACGAGCGTGCCGCACACCACGCCGTGCGGAATCGGAAAGAATGCGCCGAGCGGTGAGGCGAGACCGTGTACCGAACCGAGACCGCATTGCGCGAGTGTGATACCGGAACACAGCGAGGCGTAGGCGATCTTCTGAAAACCCTGCTGGGCCAACGGGTCGCCTTCGTGCCACGCTTGCCAGAAGCCGTCGCGAAACGCCTGCATGCCCGACGACGCGAGCGCATCGGTGAACGGGCTGGCACGCAGCGAAACGTACGACTCGAGCAGCTGGGTGAACGCATCCATGCCGTTCGCGGCGATGAGGTCCTTGGGGCAGCTGTCGAGCAGGCTCGGATCGACGACCGCGACCTCGGCGACCAGGCGGTTGTCACGAAACGACTTCTTGAAACCGTCGGCACCCTGGCGTGACAGCACGGCATTTTTCGTCGCCTCGCTACCCGTGCCCGCGGTGGTCGGCACGGCGACGAAAGGTATGGCCGGGCCTGTGTATGGCAGGCCGCGGCCAACCCCTTCGAGATGGTCGAGCACGCTGTTGCCCGGCAGCAGCAGGCCGGCGATTGCCTTGGCCGCGTCGAGTACGCTGCCACCCCCGATGCCGGCGACGACATCGAACGCTGTGCCGTGATTGGCCGCCACGGCCTCATCGACAAGTTCCGGCGACGGTTCGCCGCTGACGATGATCTGCTCCCACGACAATCGCGCTTCGCGCAATGCGTCGAGCAGGCGCGGCCAGCGCGGGGTTGCCTGCAGCGACTGGCGGCCGGTCACCAACAGGACACGCGAGCCATAGCCGGCGAGGATCGCGGGCAGTTCGTCCAACGTGCCGCTACCGAAACGGATCTCGGGTAAGCGGGCGACCTGGAAGGCTTTGTAGGGATTCATCGGGGATACCAGCGAACGACGACGTGCGCATTATCGCCCATCACGTCGCTGCCGCCGAGCCAGTCGCGCAGCCGCACGCCGCGTGCTGCCGCGCAGATTGGGGCCCGGAGCAGGCCCGGGATTCAGCCGACCACGTTGCCCTTGAGGTCGATCTGCGTCTCGCCCACGGGCGCCGCAGTCGCACCACCGGCGTTGAGGCGGATGCGCAACGCCAGGTTGTTGCGTGAATCGGCGTGGTTCAACGCCTCCTGCAGCGAGATCGCACCTTCGGTGTAGAGGTCGTACAGCGATTGGTCGAACGTCATCATGCCGCGCTGGCCGCCCTGTTCCATGGCCTCTTTGAGATCGTGGATCTTGCCCTTCTGGATCAGCTCGGCGATGTAGCTGGTCTGTACCAGCAGTTCCACGGCGGCGCGGCGGCCGTTGTCGACCGTCGGTACGAGGCGTTGTGAGACGACCGCTTTGAGGTTCAGCGAGAGGTCGCCGAGGATCTGCTTGTGTGCGCTGTCGGGGAAGAAGTTCACGATGCGATCGAGTGCCTGGTTGGCGTTGTTCGCATGCAGCGTCGACAGACACAGATGGCCGGTCTCGGCGTAGGCGATCGCCTGCTGCATCGTCGCGGCGTCGCGTATCTCACCGATCAGGATGACGTCGGGCGCTTCACGCAGGGCATTCTTCAGCGCATTCTCGTAGTTGATCGAATCGAGGCCGATCTCGCGCTGGTTGACGAGCGACTTCTTGTGCTGGTGCAGGAACTCGATCGGATCTTCGATCGTCAGGATGTGGCCAGTGGCATTGTTGTTGCGGTAATCGATCATCGATGCCAGGGTGGTCGACTTGCCCGAGCCCGTCGAGCCGACGACGAGAATCAGGCCGCGCTTGATCATGACCAGTTCCTTGAGTTGCTGCGGCAGGAACAGTTCCTCGATGCTCGGAATCACGGCCTTGATGAAACGGATCACCATCGCCACGTCGCCGCGCTGGCGGAACACGTTGACGCGGAAACGACCCAGCGCCTGCACGGAGATTGCGAGGTTGCACTCCATGGTGCCTTCGAACTCGCGAATCTGCTCGTCGTTCATGATCGAGTAGGCGAGTTTGGAGACGTCGCCCGGCCCCATTTTCTGCTCGCCGATCGGCATGGTGACACCGGCGATCTTGATGTGCGGCACCGCCCCGGTGCTGAAATACAGATCGGAGCCATTGCGCTGTACCATTAGGCGGAGGTATGGGGCGAGTTCCATCGCTATTCCTTTATCTGCCGGATCGACCTGTATCTTCGGCGTTGGGGAACAAAAGTTGAGGGTCAATCGGTGTCAGTTCTGAGCCTTGCGGCGATCTATCGTTTTCCCGTGAAATCATTGCGCGGCGGCGCATTCGACGAGCTCGCGATCGATGCGCGCGGGCTGGTGCATGATCGTCACTGGATGGTCGTCGACGAGGATGGCCGCTTCCTGACCCAGCGGCAGCTGTCGCGCATGGCGCTCATCGACACGCATGTCGATGAGGCTGGCGTGCTGCACCTGGCGGCGCACGGGATGCCGGCGCTGGCCGTCGCTGCCGCCGTGTCGACACGACGCAGCGTCGTGGTGTGGGATGACCGTGTCGAAGCTGCGGTCGTCGACCCGGCGGCCGATCGTTGGTTGAGCACCTTTCTTGGCCGCGAATGCCGGCTGGTCGAGCAACCCGCGGACGTACAGCGGCGTGTGAACCCCGATTACGCGCGCGCTGACGATGAGGTCGGGTTCGCCGACGGATTCCCGTTCCTGCTGATCTCGCAAGCCTCGCTGGACGCACTCAATGCACGCCTTGCGGTGCCGGTGCCGATGCTGCGCTTCCGCCCGAATCTCGTGGTCAGTGGCTGCGAGGCACATGCCGAAGACAGCTGGCGGCGCATCCGTATCGGCGATATCACGTTCCGTGTCGCCAAGCCGTGTTCGCGCTGCGTGATTCCGACCGTCGACATCGACACCGGCGAGCGTGGCCAGGAACCGATGCGCACGCTGCTCGGCTATCGCCGACGCGACAACAAAGTGTATTTCGGGCAGAACCTGCTGCACGACGCTGTCGGGCACTTGCGCGTCGGCATGCCCGTCGAGGTGCTGGAGTGAGCACGGATGCTGCGTCCGACGTCGAACGCGTGACGCGGGCGTGGATCGAACATTTCGTCATCGGTCTTGGCCTGTGCCCGTTCGCGGCAGCACCGTTCAACGCCGACCGCATCGGCATCCGTGTGAGCACGGCACACGATGCTGAAGGCATCTACCAGGCCTTCCTGTCGTTGCTGTTCGAGATGTTCACGAGTGACCCGGCCGAGCTCGAGACCGCGTTGCTCGTGGTGCCGGCGGGCCTGGCGTCGTTCGATCATTACCTCGACATGCTGGAGACGCTGGAGAACGCCGTGCTCGAGGCGGGCGCCGAGGGCATGGTGCAGGTCGCGAGCTTCCACCCGCAATACACGTTCGGTGACGCTGCAGCCGACGATCCGGCCAATCACAGCAATCGTTCACCTTATCCGATGTTTCATTTGATCCGCGAGGACGGACTCGCTGCGGCACTCGAGTCCTACCCTGATCCCGACGCGATACCCGCGCGCAATGTCGAGCGCCTGCGTGCGCTCGGCATGCAAGGCATCCGCCAGCTGCTGGCGAAGATCGAGGTCAGTGACGAATGACGATGTCCGGGTGCATGTTGACCTCGCCGTCGACCTCCAGCACCGCGTAACGCGCGCTGTCGGGACTCACCACGACGACGATCCGCGTGTCGGTATGTGCGGCACGGACGAAGGCGAGACGCCAACCGAAACCACGGATCTGGTTCAATGCAAACCGTTGGCCCAGTGACAACAGCCGGTCGACGTCGGGCGGGATCGGGTCATTGGAACCGCGTCGCTCGACGCCAGCCGGTACGTTGGACTCCATGTACATGTATGCAACTCCTGCGCGCAATAAAGCGTTCAGCGAGAAGATTAGCCGGCGGGCGACATAGGGAAAACGTTAATGACGATAGCTTGCGAAATGCAATCCTCATAAGGAACGAAATGCGGGCTGCTTGACGTAAGCTGCAGCGAACCGCCTATGCTCGTGGGCCCTTGACGCTGCTTGGAGAGACTTTGCACCACGAACTGCTGTTTGTGGCTGTCAGCATGCTGGCCGCTTTCGTCCATGGTGCGTTCGGTTTCGGTTTCCCGTTGCTGGCGACACCGCTGCTGGTGTTCGGTTTCGAGCTGCAGACCGCGATCCTGCTCACCTTGGTGCCGACGGTATCGATCAACCTGGTCAGCATCCTGTCGGAGCACAACTGGCGCACGGCGTTGCGTGATTACTGGCCGATCCCGATGTTCACCATCATCGGCAGTTTCACCGGCACCCAGGTGCTGCTGAGCGTCGATCCGGCACCGTTCCGCTTCCTGCTCGCCGCGGTGTTGATCGGCTACCTGGTCAGTGATCATCTGCACCG
>JAGRHA010000331.1 GCA_020445205.1 Gammaproteobacteria bacterium | reverse complement strand
TCGCTGCCGTTGAGGCTTTCTTCGAGGTAGAGACGAATGCCCTCGAGGCGCTCCGCCCCCGTGATCTTCGAACCGTCCTCTTCCAACACCAGATAGGTGTTCATGCTCAGGCCCCGGGTCGTGGTGTGGATGCGCGCTGCGAGAACGTTGAGACCCAGTTGGTCGATCAATGCCGTGCTGTGGGCGAACAGGTCGTCGCGGTCGGGGCCGTAGACGAACAGTTCGGTACAGCGGTGCACCGTGTCGTCACGCACGTCAACATGGATGTGCTCGATACGCCGCTCGGGCGGCCACAGCAGCCGGGTATGCCAGGTGATGGCGTCAACCGAGTTCTGCATGAAATAGTCGGTGCTCAGCGTCATCCACAGATCGTTGAGCGGTTGGCCTTCTATGTCGTCGCGCACGAGGCGGTCGCGGGCCTCGGCCTGACGCTCGGCGATCACCTCGTTCTGATCGCGTGGCCGATCGAGTCCGCGATCGAGCGCCTCGAGTGTGCGGCTGTGCAGCTGATCGAGCAGCGCGTTCTTCCACGAGTTCCAACGCGCCGGGTTGGTGCCACGCATGTCGGCGACCGTGAGCAGGTAGAGGTAATCGAGTCGCATGCGCGTGCCGACCATGGCGGCGAAATCCTGGATGACTTCCGGGTCGTCGATGTCCTTGTGCTGCGCCGTATGCGACATCCGCAGATGATGTTTGACCAGCCATGCCACCAGATTGGCGTCGAACTGCGAAAGGTCGTGGTGGAGGCAGAATACGCGCGCGTCTTCTGCCCCGAGATTGGAATGGTCGCCACCGCGGCCCTTGGCGATATCGTGAAACAGGCCGCTCAGGTAAAGCAGTTCGGGCTTCGCCAGTCGCGCATAGACCTCGTTGCAGCGGACGCACTCATCGGCGTGCTTCGCCAGGGCGAAGCGGCGCATGTTGCGGATCACCATGAGGATGTGCTCGTCTACCGTGTAGACGTGGAACAGGTCGAACTGCATCAGCCCGGTAACGGCGTGAAACGCCGGCACGTAGCGCGACAGGATGCCGTAGCGATGCATGCGCCGCGCCGCATGCGTAAGCCCGTTGTGTTCGCGGAAGATCTCTATGAACAGTGCACGGGCGCGAATGTCGTTGCGAAAGCGGTCGTCAATGAGGTGGCGGTGAGCCCGCATGAGGCGGATGGTGCTGGCGCGCACGCCCTGCAGTTCCGGGTGCTGCTGCAGGATCAGAATCATCTCGAGCATGGCCAGCGGGTAGCGCGCGAAAATGCCGGGATTGACGACCTCGAGATAACCGCTGCGCGCCTGAAAGCGTCGGTTGATCGGCACCGGATCGCCGAGTTCGTTGTTGAGCAGGATCGCTTCATCGAACAGCTGCAGCAGCATTTCGTTGAGGCGCTGCATCTCGACCACGCGCCGGTAGTACTCCTGCATGAATTGTTCGACGGCCAGGTTTGCGGTCGCATCGGTATAGCCGAAGTGCGTCGCCAAGGTGCGCTGGTGTTCGAACAGCAGTCGGTCCTCATGTCGCCCCGTCATCAGATGCAGGGCGTAGCGGACTCGCCACAGGTGTTCCTCGCCCGCGCGCAGCTGCTGGTATTCGTGGTCGGTCAGAAAATCGTGCTCGACCAGCGCCTGCATGGTGCTCACACCGAAATGCCGTTTGGCGACCCAACCGATGGTCTGGATGTCGCGCAGTCCGCCCGGGCCCTCCTTGATGTTCGGTTCGAGATTCTGGCCACTGTCGTCGAACTTGGCGTGACGCTGTCGCTGTTCCTCGATCTTGGCGGTGAAAAACTCGCGCCCCGACCAGATGCGATCGGGCCCGGTCTCGATGCCGAGGTCCGTAAAAAGCGCGCCATCGCCGGCCAGCAGGCGCGATTCGACGAGGTTGGTGACCACGGTGATATCGGCGCGCGCCTCTTCGACGCACTGCGTGAGACTGCGCACGCTGTGTCCGACTTCGAGCCCGATGTCCCACAGGAACATGATCAACGGCTCGATCTGCGGGGCGAGTGGCGCCGGGTCGCTGCGCGTCAGGATCAGCAGGTCGATGTCGGAACCCGGATGCAGTTCGCCGCGCCCATAGCCGCCAACCGCGACCAGGCAGGCGGCAGCATCGGCTGGGATGTGTAGGCGCCAGACACGCAGCAGAATCGCATCGATGAAGTGTGCCGCGTCGGTGACCAGCGTGCGTGCTTCCGCGCCGGCCTCGAAACGCGAGGCGAGGCGCGCGCGCGACTGCTTGATGGCGGATTTGAAGACGGCGAGGCGCGGCTCGTCCGCGGCGAGCTGCCCATCGAGGGCATCGAGCAGGGAGTCGGTCATCGTGCTGGGATTCAGCCGGCCGCCGCCTGGCGCTCTTCGGCACGCAGCGTCAGAACTTCGTATCCGTTCGTCGTGACCAGGATCGTGTGCTCCCATTGCGCCGAAAGCTTGCGGTCCTTGGTAACGACCGTCCAGCCGTCAGGCAGCAGCTTCACGTTGCGTCGCCCGGCATTGACCATCGGTTCGATGGTGAACGTCATGCCGGCCTGCAGCGTGACGCCGGTATTCGGTGATCCGTAGTGCAGCACCTGCGGTTCCTCGTGGAAACCGCGGCCGATGCCGTGTCCGCAGTATTCCTGCACCACCGAATAGCCACTCGACTCGACAAAACGCTGAATGGCATGGCCGATGTCGCCGAGGCGTGTTCCAGGCCTGACCAGTTCGATGCCTTTCCACATCGCCTTGTGGGTGATGTCGACCAGGCGCTGGGCGAGCACCGATGGTTTGCCGATGAAGAACATCTTGCTGGTGTCACCGTGAAACCCGTCCTTGATCACGGTGACGTCGATGTTGACGATGTCGCCGTCCTTGAGAACCTTGTTGCCCGGAATGCCGTGGCACACCTGGTGGTTCACGGAAGTGCAGATGGATTTCGGGAATCCGCGGTAGTTGAGCGGTGCCGGGATGGCGCGCTGGGTGTCGACGATATAATCGTGACAGATGCGGTCCAGTTCCTCGGTCGTGATGCCTGGGCGCACGTGCTCGCCGATCATTTCGAGCACCTCGGCGGCGAGGCGACCGGCGGTGCGCATTTTGTCGATTTCGTCCGGCGTTTTGATGATTACGGGCATCGTGCCGGCCTGTGGCTGGGAATTGGCGTAAAAAACAAGATCTTGGAGCCTTTTTGCCGATTGAGTGCTGGATCGGCTTATGGTATAAAACGCGCCGCTTTGCGGCAACGGCCGTTAAAGCGCCCCTTTTGTGGGGTTAACTTAACGACACACACGCGCCGCAACTCGGTGCCTGGGTGCCCGGCGAGAGCCGGGTCGGTCACCAGGGTGCGTGGAGGCTCAACCCAAACGATTTCGGAGCAATTTAATGAGCAACGTTTCCATGCGCCAGATGCTCGAAGCTGGCGTGCATTTCGGTCACCAGACCCGTTACTGGAACCCGAAGATGAGTCCGTTCATTTTCGGTCACCGCAACAAGATTCACATCGTCAACCTCGAGAAGACGCTGCCGCTGTTCAACGATGCGATGAACTTCGTCGGCAAGCTGGCTTCCAATGGCGGCAAAATCCTGTTCGTGGGCACCAAGCGCTCGGCGCGCGGCGTCGTCAAAGAAGAGGCCGAACGTTGCAATATGCCTTACGTCAACCATCGTTGGCTGGGTGGCATGTTGACCAATTTCAAAACCATCAAGCAGTCGATCAAGCGTCTCAAGGAACTCGAGTCGATGGATGCCGACGGCTCGATGGCGGCACGTTTCAACAAGAAGGAAGCGCTGACCCTGCGTCGCGAGAAAGAGAAGCTCGAGCGTAGTCTCGGCGGCATCAAGGACATGGTCGGCCTGCCCGACGCACTGTTCGTCGTCGATACGGGGCACGAGAAAATCGCCGTGGCCGAAGCGCGCAAGCTCGGCATCCCGGTCATCGGCGTCGTCGATACCAACAACGACCCCGATAGCATCGACTACGTGATCCCGGGCAACGACGACGCGATCCGCGCCGTACAGTTGTACGTCCAGGGCGCCTCTGCGGCGATCCTCGAGGGGCGTGCAGCAGCGGCGACCGCAGCTGCCGGTGGTGGCGAAGCGACCGCCGACGCAGCGGGCTGATACAAGCCGGCAGATCACGGATCGAGGATGCGCCCCTGTCCGGCATGCCGGTCGGGGGCCGTTCGTTATCAGCGAAATTCAGAATTTGAGGTACGAGAGCATGGCTATCACGGCTTCCCTGGTGAAGGAACTGCGCGAGCGCACCGGCGCTGGCATGATGGAGTGCAAGAAGGCACTGACCGAGACCAATGGCGACATCGAGGCCGCCATCGAGAACATGCGTAAGTCCGGTCAGGCAAAGGCGGCCAAGAAAGCGGGCCGCACCGCAGCCGACGGTGTCATCGTCATCACCAGCGACGGCAGTGCGGCTGCGGCGATGGTCGAAGTCAACTGTGAAACCGATTTCGTCGCCAAGGACGAAAACTTCAAGTCGTTTGCCGAGGCAGTCGGTGAGCGTGTGCTCGGCAGCGATGCGGCCGACGTCGAGGCACTGATGAACAGCGCCCTGCACGAAGGCGAAGACACGACGATCGAAGAGGCGCGTCAGGCGCTGGTGTCGAAGATCGGCGAAAACATGAACGTGCGTCGATTCGTGCGTCAGCAGGCCGTGGGCGCCCTGTACAGCTACAGTCACGGCGTGCGCATCGGTGTGCTGATCGACCTCACGGGTGGCGACGAGGGTTTGGGCCGCGATCTGGCGATGCACATCGCCGCGACCAACCCGGTCTGCGTCAGTGAGGACCAGGTGCCGGCCGATCTGCTGGCCAAGGAACGCGAGATCGCCGAGGCGCAGGCGCGCGAGAGCGGCAAACCCGAGAACATCATCGAAAAGATGGTCGAAGGCCGCATGCGCAAGTATGTGAACGAATCCACCCTGTTGGGCCAGGCGTTCGTCAAGAATCCGGATACCAGTGTCGGTAAACTGCTGCAGGAAAGCGGTGCAACCGTGAACGGTTTCGTTCGCTACGAAGTCGGCGAAGGTATCGAAAAGAAAGTCGAGGATTTCCGCGAGGAAGTCATGGCGCAGGCAGCGGCCGCCCGCGGCGAGTGACCTGCCCGTCGCGCATGGTGCGCGTGACCGCGCACCATGCCGTCTTGAGACGAGATGCGACCACAAGGATCTGAAGAATCCCGATGTCCGATGGTATAGCCCCCAGACGAATACTGCTGAAATTGAGTGGCGAAGCCCTTATGGGCGACGGCGATTTCGGCATCGACCCTGGTGTCCTGCGGCGGGTTGCCGCCGAGATCGCAGAGCTGGTAGCGCAGGGTATCCAGATCGGATTGGTGATCGGAGGCGGTAATATCTTCCGTGGCGCCGGACTCGCTGGCGGCGGCTTCGACCGCGTCACGGGTGATCACATCGGCATGCTGGCGACGGTGATGAACTCGCTCGCAATGCAGGATGCGCTGACCAAACTGGGTGTCGATGCGCGCACCATGTCGGCGTTCCGCATCGACCAGGTGTGCGAGTACTACGCACGCAACGAGGCCGTTCGGCACCTCGAGGCCGGGCGCGTGGTGATATTGTCCGCCGGTACCGGCAATCCCTATTTCACGACCGACTCGGCAGCCAGCTTGCGCGCAATCGAGATTGGTGCCGACGTGATGATCAAGGCCACCAAGGTCGACGGCGTCTATTCCGCCGATCCGCTGAAGCATCCCGATGCCGAGTTTTATCCAAGTCTGAGCTACGATCGTGTACTTCACGATGGTCTGGCAGTCATGGATGCGACGGCCGTCGTGCTTTGCAAAGAGCAGAACATGCCCTTGCGGGTGATGAACATCAATATCGAAGGCGCATTGCGGCGCCTCGTGCAGGGGGAATCCGTTGGTACCCTGGTCACGAACGGAGAACAGTCATGATCGACGATATCAAGAAAGACGCGGCCGCGCGGATGACCAAGAGCGTGGAGGCACTGGGTGAGAATCTGGCCAAGGTAAGGACGGGTCGGGCGCATCCCAGCCTGCTCGATCATCTGACGGTTTCGTACTACGGCAGCGAAGTCCCACTGAAGCAGGTGGCGAACATCGGCGTCGAAGATGCGCGCACGATCACCGTGCAGCCGTACGAGCAGCAGATGGTCAGTGCCGTCGAGAAGGCGATCATGGAATCCGACCTCGGTCTCAATCCGAACTCGGCGGGTACGCTGATCCGTGTGCCGATGCCGCCACTGACCGAGGAGCGTCGTCGCGACATGACCAAGATCGTGCGCGCGGAAGCCGAGCAGGCGCGTGTCGCTGTGCGCAACATCCGGCGCGATGCCAATGCCGACCTCAAGGCGCTGGTCAAGGACAAGCTGATTTCCGAGGATGACGAGCGGCGCGGCCAGGAAATCATCCAGAAGCTGACCGACCAGCATGTCAAAGAGATCGACGAGATGCTCGAGACCAAGGAAAAGGACCTCATGTCCGTCTGAGGTCAAGTGCCTGCGCGGACGCCGTCGGCGCAGGGGTTTCGACCGGCGGCGACATGCCCGCCGGGTGGTTGCCGGATCATTGCAAGAACCCGAAAAGTGAGGCAAGAAGGCGTGCAACCGGGGATCTGCCGTCATCTGAACCGAGTGCCCGACCCTGCTTCAGGGGGCACGCTGTGAGCGGCGACGCCGACGTCGGTGAGATCCCGCTCGTCGCCGGCCAGTTGCCAGCGCACGTGGCAATCATCATGGACGGTAACGGTCGTTGGGCCGAGGCACGTGGGCAAGCGCGTCATGCCGGACACAAGGCCGGTGTCGCCAGCGTCCGCAGCACCATAGAAGAGTGCATCCGCCACGAGGTGCGCGTACTCACGCTTTTCGCTTTCAGCAGTGAGAACTGGCGCCGGCCGAAGTCCGAAGTCGCGCTGCTCATGGATCTCTTCGTCGCCGCGCTGCAGCGCGAGTTCAAGCGTATGCAGTCCAATCACATCCAGTTGCGCGTCATCGGCGACATCGGCGCGTTTCCCGAAAAGCTGCAAAAACGCATCCGCTCGACAGAGAATGCGACGCGTGCGAACGAGCGACTGGTGCTGCAGATCGCGGCCAACTATGGCGGCCGCTGGGATATCGTGCAGGCCGCGCGACGTCTGGCGTCGGCGGCGCGAAACGGCGATCTGCGGCCGGAAGACATCGACGAAAAGGTCTTCGCACGTGCCACGAGCATCAGCGATTTGCCGGATCCTGACCTGTTTATCCGCACCGGTGGCGATCACCGCATCAGCAATTTCCTGCTGTGGCACAGTGCGTATTCGGAACTGTACTTCACGCCGGTGTTGTGGCCCGATTTCGATGCCGTGGAATTTCGTCGCGCGCTCGAAGACTATGCCGGGCGCCAGCGTCGCTTCGGCCGTACCGGTGCACAAGTCGAGGCAGGTGATTGATGTTGTGGCAGCGCATTCTCACGGCCCTCGCGCTCGTGCCGTTCGTCGTCGCCGCGATTCTGCTGCTCGACAACGCGCTGCTGGCCGCCATCCTCGCCGTCGTCCTGTTGCTCGGCGCGGCAGAAATGGCGCACCTCGCCGGCCTCGACAGGCTGCCGACGGTCTTGGTGTACGTCGCTGCTGTTGCGGCGATGATGTGGCTGGTGTGGGTGTTTGCGCCGGCGACGTGGCTGGCGGTATTGCAGCAAGTCCTGGTTGGCTGGTGGTGTCTTGTCACGATTCTGCTGGTGCGGTTGCGACACGAACTCGTGCGGGTGGAAGGGCGGCGACCACTCATTATGCTGGTGGGCGCCGTGGTCCTCGTCGGCGCCTGGGTATCCGCGGTACATTTGCATGCCGCCGCGGTGCATGGCCCGGTTCTGCTGCTGTTCCTGTTCGTGCTGATTTGGACGGCCGATTCGGGGGCCTACTTCGCGGGCCGGGCCTTCGGCCGGCGCAAGCTGTCGCCGCTCGTGAGTCCGGGCAAGACGTGGGCCGGCGTTGCGGGTGCAATGGCGGGTGCGGTCGTCTGTGCGCTGGGGCTCTGGTATAGCGGCTGGGCAGGGCAGGCCGGCCTGGTGCCGCTGGTGCTGCTGTGCCTCGTCGTGACGGCCGTGTCGATCGGTGGCGACCTGTGGGAGAGCAAGCTCAAACGCGAGGCGGGGGTCAAGGACAGTGGCGCCTTGCTGCCGGGACACGGCGGTGTGCTCGACCGCATCGACAGTCTGCTCGCCGCTGCCCCAGTGTTTACCTTTGGCGCGTCGCTGATCGGGGTGACCGGGTGAGGGGGATTTCCATCCTCGGGTCCACGGGCTCGATCGGCCAGAGCACGCTGGACGTGGTCGCACGTCATCCCGATGCCTATCGCGTGGTGGGGCTCGCGGCCAACAGTGACGTCGACGGCATGCTCGCGCAGTGCCGGCGTTTCCGTCCCGCCCTCGCAGCGCTCGCCGATGCGGGCGCCGCTGCCCGCTTGCGCGCTGCGGTCGCCGACGAGGGACTTGGTGTCGACGTCATGGCCGGTGTCGCTGGGCTCGATGCCGTGGCGACGCATCCCGACGCCAGCGATGTGATGGCGGCCATCGTCGGTGCGGCGGGCGTGTTGCCGACGCTTGCCGCCGTGCGCCTCGGGCGACGCATCCTGCTGGCCAACAAGGAGGCCCTGGTGGTGTCGGGGGCGCTGTTCATGGCCGAGGCGCGAGCCAGTGGTGCCACGATCCTGCCCATCGACAGCGAGCACAACGCCGTCTTTCAGTGCCTACCGGCCGATTTTGGCCATGGGCTGGCGCAGGTGGGCGTCGAGCGTATCCTGCTGACGGCGTCGGGCGGTCCGTTCCGTCAGCGCACGCTCGCCGAACTGCATGACGTGACCCCCGAGCAGGCGTGTGCGCATCCCAACTGGCGCATGGGTCGCAAGATCTCGGTCGATTCCGCGACCATGATGAACAAAGGTCTCGAGGTGATCGAGGCGCGCTGGTTGTTCGATGCGCGTCCCGAGCAGATCCAGGTCGTCGTACATCCACAGAGCGTGATTCATTCGATGGTGCAGTACGTCGACGGCTCGGTGCTGGCACAGCTCGGCAATCCGGATATGCGCACCCCGATCGCGCATGCCCTGGCGTGGCCACAGCGACATGCCGCCGGTGTTGCGCCGCTGGATTTGTTCGCGGTCGCCCGTCTCGACTTCGAGCCACCCGATCTGCAACGCTTCGCCTGCCTGCGCCTGGCTTACGACGCCGTGGCGCAGGGCGGCACGGCACCTGCGGTGCTGAATGCGGCAAACGAGGTCGCTGTGGCGCAGTTCCTCGAGCGCCGCCTGGGATTCACGCAGATCGCGGAGGTCGTCGAGCGCACACTCGACGCCTTCCCGCACGCTCACGCGGACGATCTCGAAGCGCTGCTCGACGCCGACGGCCGCGCGCGTGCGCATGCGGAACAACTCGTCGCGAACGGGGTCTGAGCTGCCATGGAATCGATCCTTTTCAAGGTGTTCGCCTTCATCGTCGCCATCGGCCTGCTGGTGGCGGTGCACGAGTTCGGTCATTTCTGGGTCGCGCGGCGGCTCGGCGTCAAAGTGCTGCGTTTCTCAATCGGATTCGGCCGCCCCTTATGGCGTCGCCAGTCCGCACCCGATGAGCCCGAGTACGTCATCGCGGCGATACCGCTCGGCGGCTATGTGAAAATGCTCGATGAGCACGAGGGACCGGTGGCGCCGCACGAGTTGCCGCGGGCCTTCAATCGCCAATCGCTGTGGGTCCGATCGGCTGTCGTCGTTGCCGGACCACTGTTCAATTTCCTGTTCGCGATCGTCGCTTTCTGGGGCGTGCTCACCCTCGGCGAGACCGGGATGCGGCCGCTGGTAGGCGAAGTCGATGTTGAAAGCCCGGCGGCGCGCGCGGGACTGCAGGCCGGCGACGAGATTCTCAGCATCAATGGTGAAGCGACACCGACCTGGTCGCTTGCCTTGCAGGCCTTCGCGACCGCCTCGGTTGCGGCCCCGGACCTGCAGATACGCGTGCGCGACAGCGCGGGCGTCGAGGCGCGCCGCGCCATGGCGTCGAGCGAGATCGGTGACCTCGCCGAGACGCCGGACCTGCTCAAACACCTGGGGCTCACGCCCGAGCGCCCGGCGATCCCGCCGGTGTTCGGCAAGGTGCTGGACGACGAAGCGGCCGCTCAGGCCGGTGTCAAAGAGGGGGACCGAATCGTTCTCGCCGACGGCAGCGCGATCGCCGACTGGTCGGATTGGGTGGCGTATGTGCGTGAACGTCCCGGGGTGAAGATCGATCTGCTGGTCGAACGCGACGGCGATCAGGTACCGCTCACGCTGACACCGGCGCCGCTGGCGCGCGACGACGAGGTGATCGGGCGCATCGGGGCTTCGAATGCGCCGGTTCCTGGGCTGCTGCAACGCTACCAGGTCACCTACCGCATGGGGCTCGCCGAGGCGATCCCGGCTGCTTTTGCCAAGACCTGGGAATACTCCACACTCACACTGAAAGTGATCTGGCGTGTACTGACCGGCGAGGCCTCGATCCACAACCTCAGCGGACCGATCACCATCGCCGACGCCGCGGGCAAGACGGCCAGCATCGGCTTCGTCTACTTCCTGAAGTTTCTGGCGATCGTCAGTATCAGCCTCGGCGTGTTGAATCTGCTGCCGGTGCCGGTCCTGGATGGTGGTCACCTGCTGTATTTCGCCATCGAGGGGCTCAAAGGCAGCCCGCTGTCCGAGGAGGCGATGCTGCAGGGGCAGCGCATAGGGTTGCTGCTGTTGCTGGGGCTGATGTCGCTGGCTTTCTACGTCGATATCCTGCGGGTCTTCGGCTGAAGACCCTCTATGTCGCCTACTGCTGGTCCTGTTGATCCTTTATACTCGCGACTTTTCCGGAACGACCTGAAACTGCCGAATCGCCGGCAGCGATCGGGCTTAGGGGCGACGAGAAACATCACTATGCAGGCAAGAATCTGGGTCGTGCTTTTGCTGCTGGCGATCGGGTCGGATGTCCTTGCGGAGGGGTTCCGGGTTGCCGACATCAGGGTAGAGGGCCTGCAGCGCATCACGGCGGGCACCGTGTTCAACTACCTGCCGGTCAAGCCCGGTGACGAAATCGACTTCAACCGTACCTCCGACATCGTTCGCGCGCTGTACAAGACCGGCTTCTTCAAGGATGTACGGCTCGAGAAGGCCGGCAACGTGCTGGTCGTCGTGGTCACCGAACGTCCGGCCATCTCCGAGATTCGCTTCACCGGCAACAAATCGATCGATACGGAAAAACTCAAGGAAGGGTTGAAGGATATCGGCTTGGCCGAAGGCCGTACGTTCGACCGTTCGGTGCTCGAGCGCATCGAGCAGGAACTCGAACGCCAGTACTACAACCAGGGCAAATACGCCGTCAAATTGACCTCGACGGTGACACCGCTGGAGCGTAATCGCGTCGCCATCGATATCGACGTGGTCGAGGGCGAGACAGCGCTGATCAAGAGCATCAACATCGTCGGCAACACGGTGTTCGACGACGATGACCTGCTCGACGAATTCGAGCTCTCGACGGGCGGCTGGCTGTCGCGGCTGACGCGCGACAACCAATACTCGCGTCCGAAACTTTCGGGCGATCTGGAAACGCTGCGTTCGTACTATCTCGATCGCGGTTACATCAATTTCAAGATCGATTCGACCCAAGTCACGATCACGCCCGATCGCAAGGACATCTACATCACGATCAACGTGACCGAAGGTGATATCTACACGATCAGCGACGTGCGCCTCGCCGGCGATCTGATCGGTGACCCCGCCGAGTACTTTCCGCTGATTCATCTGCGGCGCGGGGAGCCGTTCGCCCGCAAGGCGGTGGTCGAAAGCAGCGACCGGGTGTCGGCCAAGCTGTCGGATCTCGGCTATGCGTTCGCCAACGTCAACAGCATTCCCGAGATCGACGAAGACGGTAAATCCGTCGCGATCACCCTGTTCGTCGACCCGGGCCAGCGCGCCTATGTCAGGCGTATCAACATCAGCGGTAACTCGCGCACACGCGATGCCGTCGTGCGACGCGAATTCCGGCAGATGGAATCGGGCTGGTTCTCGGGCGAGAAGCTGAAGTTGTCGCGCGAGCGCGTGCAGCGCACGGGATTCTTCGAAAGCGTGAATGTCGAGACACCGTCGGTACCGGGATCCGCGGACGAAGTCGACATCAATGTCGTCGTCGGCGAAAAGTCGTCGGGACAGCTGCTCGCCGGTGTGGGTTTCTCGCAATCCGACGGCGTTATCTTCAATGCCTCGATCAGCGAAGACAACTTTGCCGGCACGGGTAAGAAAGTCGCGCTGGCATTGCAGACCAGTGCCGCCAACCAGGTCTACCAGGTTTCCTATACGAATCCGTACTACACGGTCGATGGCATCAGTCGCGGATTCAACCTCAGCTACCGGTCAACGGACTTCGACGAACTCGATACCGCGGATTACAAGACCGACGACGCCATCGGCTCGGTGAATTTCGGTTTCCCGCTCAGCGAGTTCAATCGCTTCAATTTCGGTTTCGCGTTGCACCACATCGATTTCGAGACGGGTGCGGTGCCGTCACAGGAGGTTCTCGCATTCGAGCAGGCCGAAGGGAACCGTTTCCTGAACTTCGAGACCACGCTGAGCTGGCGCCACGATTCACGCGATACGGCGATCTTCCCGCGTGCGGGGGCGCTGCAGTCCCTCTACGCCGAGGCGAGTATCCCGGGTAGCGACCTGCAGTACTGGAAGGTGTCTTACGAGCATCGTCGCTATTGGGCGTTGACCAGCGATCTGGTGGTTTCCGCAGTCGGTGAGATCGGTTTCGGCGACGCCTACGGCAGCACGACGGCGTTGCCTTTCTTCGAGAACTTCTTCGCCGGTGGTCCGGCGTCGATTCGTGGTTTTGCCGCGCGTTCGGTGGGCCCGCGTGATTCGCAGGGCGACTCGTTGGGTGGTAACGCGATGTATGCTGGCGGTCTCGAACTGCTGTTCCCGCCGCCGTTCAAGCAGCGCACCGATACGGTGCGACTTGCGCTGTTCTTCGATTTCGGTAGCGTCGTCGATTCGAACACGGACATCTTCGAGCCCGATGAGCTGCGCTATTCGACCGGTCTCGGAGCCTCCTGGTTGTCGCCGCTGGGTGCACTGACGGTGAGTTACGCGATTCCGTTCAGGGCCGACAGCCAGGATGAGGAAGAACAATTCCAGTTCTCTCTCGGTACGACATTCTGACTTCGCAACGGGGGACGCCGATGGAAAGACGTTGGTTGGTTACCTTGCTCGCTTTGGGCATCGGCCTGTTTGGCAGTGCACACGCCGCCGACGTGACGGTGGCCGTGGTCAACGCCCTGCGCCTGCAGAGCGAAGCGCCGCAGGTTGCGAGCGTGCGCGAGAAGATCAAGGTCGAATTCGCCGCACGTGAAGCGAAAACGGTGGCTCAACAGGAGCAGATCGAGCAGCTGGAGCAGAAGCTTCTGCGCGAACGCGATGGCATGAGCGACGCCGAGGCCAAGAGCCTGCAGCGGGATATCCGCTCGCGCACCCTGCGTCTCGAAAACGCAAAAGAGGAACTCGAAAGCGATCGTCGTCTGCGACTCAGCGAGGAAATGGATCGCCTGCGCCGTGTACTTGCGGAGGTGATCGCCGACGTGGCGAAGGCGGAAAGTCTGGACATTGTGCTCGAGAGCGGCGTGACCTGGGCGTCGGATCGCGCGAACATCACCGACAAGGTGCTGCAGCGTATGCGCGAACTGGATGCCGCCGGCAAATGATGGGAACCTTCGATGGCGCTGACGCTCGCTGAGCTTGCCGCGACGGCACAGGCCGAGTTGCGCGGTGATCCCGGGCTGGCGATCGATGCGGTGGCCACGCTGCAGGATGCACGACCCGGTGCGATCAGTTTCCTTGCCAATCCGAAATACAAGGCCCACCTCGCCGGTACACGCGCGTCGGCCGTGATCCTTGCGGCGGCGGATGCCGACGATTGCCCCGTCGACTGTCTGGTCTCGGACAACCCTTATCTCGCACACGCGCGCGTGATGGCGGCCTTGTATCCCGATAAACGATGCCCGGCCGGCATCGATCAGAGCGCCGTGGTGGATTCCGCGGCACAGGTTTCGTCGACGGCGTCGATCGGTGCGCACTGCTTTGTCGGTGCCGGCAGCGAGATCGGCGACAATGTCGTGATCGGGCCCGGCTGCATGATTATGGAGAATGTCATCGTCGGTGCGGGTACGCGACTCGTAGCGATGGTGACCGTGTGTCATGGGAGCGTGTTGGGTGAACGCTGCCTCGTGCATCCTGGCGCCGTGATCGGTGGCGACGGCTTTGGCCTGGCCAACGACAGCGGGCGCTGGATCAAGGTGCCGCAGGTCGGGCGCGCGGTACTCGGCAACGATGTCGAGGTCGGATCCTGCACGTCGATAGACCGTGGCGCGATCGAGGACACCGTGATCGCCGACGGCGTGAAGATCGACAGCCAGGTGCATATTGCGCACAACGTGAAAGTCGGTGAACACACGGCCATGGCCGGTTGTGCGGCCGTGGCCGGATCGTCGACGATAGGCGCATACTGCACGATCGCCGGCGGCGCCGGTTTGACCGGTCATATCGAGTTGGCTGACCATGTGCATATTTCCGGCGCCACGGCCGTCACCCGCTCGATCCGCAAGCCCGGTGTCTATACAGGCACTGTGCCGGCGATCGAACACGCCGACTGGTTGAAGAATTTCGCCCGACTGCGTCACCTCGACGACCTTGCACGACGCGTTAAGGCGCTCGAAAAGCAACTCGCCGACAAGAACGCACGGGATAAAGACACGGCAGACTGAGCCTGCTCAATGATTGTTGTTCTAGAATCTGCGCAGTGCAGCAGATCGCTCTCGGAGGTTGCTTAAGACGCTATGGACATACAGAAGATTCAAAGCCTGTTGCCGCACCGCTATCCGTTCCTGCTCGTGGACCGGGTATTGGAATGCGAGCCTGGCAAGCGTCTGCAGGCGATCAAGAACGTGACCATCAACGAGCCGTTCTTTCCCGGCCATTTCCCCAGTAAACCGGTGATGCCCGGCGTCCTGCTGATCGAGGCCATGGCGCAGGCTACGGGACTCCTGGCGATGGAAAGCGCCGACGTGCCGAAAGAAGCCATCTACTATCTCGTCGGCGTCGACAAGGCACGCTTCAAGCGCCCCGTGGTGCCTGGCGATCAGCTGGTGTTCGAGGTCGAGGTGCTGAAGCACAAGCGCGACATCTGGGTGTTTGCCGCTGAAGCCAAGGTTGACGGTTCCATGGTGGCGTCGGCCGAGATCATGTGTACCGCGAGGAACCTCTGAACGTGATTGATGCGCGTGCGGTCGTTGATCCGGCGGCGCAGATCGCGTCGGACGTATCGATCGGACCGTTCAGCGTCATAGGGCCGGAAGTCAGCATCGACAGCGGAACCTGGATAGGCCCGCACGTGGTCATTCGCGGCCCGTGCCGCATCGGTCGTGACAATCGGATCTATCAGTTTGCATCGATCGCTGAAGACCCGCAGGACAAGAAGTACGCCAACGAAGACACTTGCCTCGAGATCGGGGATCGCAACACGATCCGCGAGTACGTGACGATTCATCGGGGTACCGCGCAGGACAGTTCGCTGACGCGTGTCGGCAATGACAATCTGTTCATGGCTTACACACACGTGGCACACGACTGCCGCATCGGTAACCACGTCATCATGGCGAACGCCGCGTCCCTGGCAGGGCATGTGCACATCGGTGACTGGGCGATTATCGGTGGGTTCACCATCGTTCATCAGTTCTGCCGCCTCGGCCAGCATTGCTTCGCTGCGATGGGGAGTGCAATCAGCAAGGATGTGCCACCGTTCGTCATGGTCGGCGGTCACCCCGCGCAGCCCCATGGCATCAATAGCGAAGGTTTGAAACGACGCGATTTCAGCAAGCAGCAGATCGCGACGATCAAGCGTGCCTACCGCACCTTGTACAGTTCGGGCCTCAAGCTTGCCGAGGCTCGTGAACAGATCGAGCAGGCGGCCAGCGATGACGCGGAGATGGCGCTGTTCGCGGAATTTCTCGGTGCGAGCGAGCGCAGCATCGTGCGCTGATGGCGAGACTGCTCATGTCGCGTGGTGCATGTTTTGTCGCGTCCGCTGCCACGCATCGATCGATCGCGCGGCCGAATTGGCCGATGAGTGACACCCATGCCCCTTCGGTCGAGCGCTGAACGCGCCGTGCATCACACGACGGTAAGCAGGGATTCTTGTCAGTGACACAGCGACAGCCGTTGCGCATCGGCATCATTGCGGCTGAGCCCTCAGCCGATCTGCTCGCTGCCGGCCTCATGGATGCGTTGCGCCACAGGCTTCCGCAGGTCAGCTTCGAGGGGATCGCGGGCCCGCTCATGCGGCAGAGCGGCATCGATGTCTGGGAAGACATGGACAGCATCTCGGTCATGGGTCTGGTCGAGGTGGTTCCGCATCTGCGACGGCTGTTGCAGTTGCGCGCACGCATTCTGCAGCGGTGGCGCGACACACCGCCAGCGGCGTTCATCGGTGTCGACGCACCAGACTTCAACCTCACCGTCGAGATGCGTCTGCGCGAGCAGGGCGTGCCGACCGTTCATTACGTGAGCCCGACGGTCTGGGTCTGGCGCACGGGTCGCGTGCGCAAGATGCGCCGTGCGATCGATCTGTTGCTGACGATTTTTCCGTTCGAAGGCGAGTTCCTGCAGCGCTATGGCATGCACGCCACCTATGTCGGACATCCGCTGGCATGGGAGATGCCGCTCGATCCGGACAAAGATGCCGCCCTGCGTGCGTTCGATCTCGATCCGTCGCGTCCCGTGCTGGCCGTGCTGCCGGGCAGTCGCCGCGGCGAGGTGTCGCGCATCGCGCCCGCGTTTGTCGAAACGGCCCAGCGTCTGCAAGCGGAAGTACCCGGGTTGCAGGTCGTGCTGCCGCTGATCAACGCGACGACCCGCGACATGTTGGAGACGATCCGTGCCGCACACGCCCCAGGCCTCGAGTGCACGGTCTCGGTCGGCGATGCACGCGTCGCGATGGCCGCTGCCGACGTCGTCCTCGTGGCATCGGGGACGGCCACGCTCGAATGTCTGCTCAGCAAGCGTCCGATGGTGGTCGGCTACAAGGTGTCGCCGGCCACCTACCGCATCGTGCGGCTGTTTCGCCTGCTGAAGGTCAAGCACGTCGCTTTGTCCAACTTGCTGGCTGGCGAGGGGCTCGCACCGGAACTGATCCAGGATGCCTGTACCCCGGACCGGCTGGCGCCGGCGCTGAAAACCTTCTTCGACGACGCCGACACGCGAGCGCATATTGCCGGCCGTTACCGCCAGATCCATGAAGGCATGCGCATGGACACCAACAGCGTGGCCGCCAACGCGGTCATCGACTTGCTCAAGGAGCGCGGACTTGTCAGCTGAACTGATCTGCGGCGTCGACGAAGTCGGGCGCGGGCCGCTTGCGGGCCCCGTGGTGGCGGCCGCCGTGATTCTCGATCCGACCCGACCCATCGATGGCCTGGCTGATTCG
>JAGRHA010000330.1 GCA_020445205.1 Gammaproteobacteria bacterium | reverse complement strand
GCCGATGCGTTCGATCGCCTGATGCAGGAGGCGGCAACGTCGCAAAGCGTGTGGCGCGAAACCAAGGCATGGATGCAGAAGGAGGGTCGCTGGTCCGAGCTGATCTACAGCTGAGGGTGTGCGTTTGCCCGCGCCGTGCGTGCCGCCATAGGTGGCGAACGGTTGTGCAAGCGTGCTTCCGGCCTTCGCTGACGGCGTATTGGCGGCGTGCCATGCTGCCAACGTGCGGGTCACCGCAGATCCGCTGTGCCGATGACCGCCGACTGCCGGGCGTGCCCGGGGGACGTCGCTAAAACCCGCGTACGAGCCAGCGTCGAACGTCGCTGCGCGTGGGCGCTGCCGCACCACCGGTGGATGCGACAAAAATCGTCTGCTTTCTTTACACTACGGAACAAATGGTGCGCCGCACAACCGAATAAGTGGTGGTTTAAAAAAGCAAATTAGCTCGCGGCATAAATCCTGCTTCGCGCCCCAAAGGTCATCCGATCTGAAGCAAAACAATAACTTCGGACCCCTTTAGCTGGGTGCGGACCACGGGAGTTTGTACGTGAACATTTTTCGTTTGGCATCAACCATCGCCGGGGGCATTCTGTGCATGCTCCCTCTCGTCGCCGGCGCGGTTCCGGTTACCTACAACCTCACTTTTGAAACCAGCGGCCAGAGCATCTGGAACACCGGTAGCTCCTACACCCTCGATCAGACCAATTTCATCGGCGCGGCCTGGCAGGACCAGACCGTCAGCGTCGGCGGCATCATCGGCGACGAAGACACCAACCTGATCAACCCGCTGCGCGTCACCTATGACGTGGCATTTGCGGCCTGCACCGGCCTCGGCTTCTCGGCGTCGACCTGTATCAACGGCCAGACTGCGCAGGTGTTTGTTCCGGCCCTCGGTTCGCGGCCGTCGGTGCGTAGTTGTGGTACCTGGGATTTCGGCTGCCAGCTCAAACGTGCGGGTGACCTGACGCGTCGCGCAACCTATGACGCTGCCTACGCGACCTGCCGTCTGGCTTTCTCGTCGACAGTCTGTCGTAACGGCCAGTCGGCGAAGCTGCCCGTGATCGCATTGGGGTCGGCACCGCCGCAGTACCTCGAGATCGATACCCGCACCGGTGCCGTGATCGAGGCGACGACCGACGGTCGTGTCGGCCTTGAGGTCGGGATCAAGATCGACAGTGGTTCGGTTGATGCCAAGGTGTCGTATGCCGCCAGCCTGGATATCCCTGACACGACGGCTCTCACCGTCGGTTCGACGTTGAGCTTCAATCCCAACAGCCTGCTCGCGGGCAACAACATGCTGAATACGACGTTCTCGAGCATGCAGCTGTCGGTCGATGCGGTGATGGAACTGTCCGGCAGCATCGATGCCGAGGCATGCCTTGCGTTGGCGGGTTGTGCCGCCGGCGGTACGCAGTTCGACATCGATGAAAGGGCGCCGATTCTCGGATTCAACCAGGATGGTGAAGGCGGTATCGAGATCCTTGGTCTGCCGCCGTCAGCACTGAACCTGCCGGTTCCGGACGGATTCCCGGCTTCGATGTCTGTCGGTGGTTACGCCGACGTGACCTTGTACCTGCCGCAGCCGGACGCTACGGGTGGCCTGGATAACGCCAGTAACACGCTCAAGGCTCATGGCCAGGACGACCTCGTCGACCTGATCGTGGATATCGACAACATCGTGACCAGTGCAGCGGGCGCCCCGGGTCTGTTGGGTGGCGACTTGCCGCCGATCAGCATCGGCGCGCTGGATGTCGCGACCTTCAGCTACGACATCATCAACGTGGGCATGGGTCCGACCATCGACCTGGTGCAGGATTTCGAACTCGACCCGACCCTGTGGGTGACCCTGGCGTTCGACCACGAGGTTGAGATCCTTGGCAACCTCGTGACCGAGTTCACTTCGATGTGGGATCTGCTCCCAGATATCACCTTCCTGTCGGATGCGACGATCGTCACGCCGACCTTCTTCCTTACGGCCAGCCTGCTCAACCAGACGGCACTCGACTTCGACCTGAACTTCATCATCGATCTGCTGCAGATCGAGTACGAGTTCCCGCAGTTGCAGGAAGAGGGCGTGATCGGAATCGGCAACGTACTGAACAAGGGCATCGACCTGTTCCAGTCGCCCGATCTGTACAGCCGGCTGTTCGATCTGCAGGGTTTCAACGCGCTGGGCGGTGATGCCTTCACGATCGCCTTCGGTACGCAGTCTTCGCTGCCGGATACCACGGTGACGCGCGTGATCGACAACACCATCGTGCTGGAGGAGATTCCGGCCGAGATCCCGGCCAGTGGCACGCTGTTGCTGCTTGCGGCAGGGCTGCTCGGAATCCCGGGCGCCGCACGCCGCCGCCAGCGCCGTGCGATGCATGACGCAGAGGTCCGCCTCGTGGCATGATCCCGGAGCGACGCGGCGGGACGGTTTCGATCTTCGGACCGTCCCGCCGTTTCATTTTTGGGATGGCAAAAGTCGAGGGTCTGCAATGGCGCGGGACGGGTGGATGATGTTGGGTGGTCTGGTGCTGATTTCGGCGGCCGTGGACGCCGCTGATGCGAATGGTCAGTTCGTGGTCAAGGGCGCTGGGTTGCTGAGTTGCGGGGAATTCATCACCGAACGCGACAAGCGATCCGAAAGCTATCAATACATCGGTGGCTGGGTCGACGGGTTCGTGACCGCACACAACAAGTACGCACCGGACACCTACGACGTCACGTCATTCGAGAACACCGAACTGCTGCTTGCGGTGATGGACAACCACTGTCGCGCTAACCCGCAGGACCGGCTCTATCCTGTGCTCAACTCCATCGTCGACAAACTCGCACCCGAACGACTGCAGCAGCAATCCCCCGGTGTGCAACTCGCTGATGGACGGCATACGGCAGTGCTGTATCGCGAGACGATCAGTCGCATCCAACAGCGTCTGCGTGAGCTCGATCTGTACAAATCAGGTATCGATGGCACGTTCAGTGATGCCACGCGCTCGGCCCTGGCAGCATTTCAAAAGGACCATGATCTGCAGCCGACGGGATTTCCTGATCAGACGACACTGTGGCGCCTGCTGCGCAACTGATGTCGCCATTCCTTGCGGCGTCTCTTTGGCGCGCGATAGCGGCTCGGACACCCGCCAAAAACTGCCCAGTCGGAATGCCCCCCGCGATATCGGCGACCGGCACCGCGTAGTGCCGACCCGGTGAATGCGCTGATCAGTGATAGCGGCGCATCTGGCCGACCAGGATCCCCTGGATCTGCACCCGCTCCGGACTGAAGTGCATGGCTTCGAGGCGTTCGTTGGCCGGGTGCAGCACGACTTCCCCCGGGCGCTGTTCGAGGCGCTTGAGCGTCGCTTCCTCGCCGTCGACCAGTGCGACAACGATGTCGCCGTTGCGGGCCTGTTCGCGGTGTTCGATCACCACCCAGTCGCCATCGAGGATGCCTTCGTCGATCATGGAATCACCGCGCACTTCGAGCACATAGCAAGGATTGGCCGTGCGCAGTTGCGGCGGTACCGCGATCATTTCGGGATTGCGAATGGCTTCGATGGGCTGACCCGCTGCAATGTAGCCGTAGAGCGGCAGCCCATCGTCGCTGTCGTCATTGGCGGCGTCTTCCGCGCCGGCCAGGCGGATGCCTCGGCGCAGATTGTTCATGGGTTCGACGAGGCCGGCTTCGATCAGCGCCTGGATCTGCTTGTGCAGCGAGCCGCGTGAACTCAGGCCGAGCGCATCGCATAGTTCGTCCAGCGTAGGCGGGTGCGGAAATTCGTCGAGGTGCTCGCGCAGGTAGTCAAAGATCTCCTGCTGACGGCGCGTCAGTGATGGCGGGACCATACTGTTCTCTCTGTGTTGTCGTGAAGTTCTGTATGTGTTCTATACTGCGCGAAGTATAGAACATTTCGAGAACTTTGCCATGGGCACCCAAGTACCCCGCCAGGCAAGCCAGGATGTCGACGCCGTCGAGCGTCTCGTCGCACGCTTGTTGCGCAAGTATCGTGATCGCATCTGTGCCGAGCTCACGGTGCCGGCGCAGGCGGCCAACACCGTCGATCTGCCCGACGATCTGTTGCCACCGTTGCGTCGTGCGCTTGCCGCCCGCGGTGTGACGCGCTTGTACACGCATCAGGCCGAGGCATGGCAACTTGCGCAGGCGCGCCGGCATTTCGTTGTCGTCACGCCGACGGCCTCGGGCAAGACGCTGTGCTACAATCTGCCGGTGTTGCAGACGATTGCCGCCGAAGGCGGCAAGGCGCTTTACCTGTTCCCGACCAAG
>JAGRHA010000329.1 GCA_020445205.1 Gammaproteobacteria bacterium | reverse complement strand
CCCGCGCGCTGTAAGGCATACGGCCTTCGCCCCGCCTCCCGACGCACACGATTCTCGTTCTGCATCACTGACTCCCGACTCATGCAAACGCTGCGTCACGAAGCGGCGGCCGCAACACATGCGTTGGCCGTGTCGATACCGCCGGATGAATGCCGACCAGGGAATGTTGGACGGCATACAGCAAAGATGCCAGCCACCCGCTCAGACTTACCGTGATCACCGTCAAGCCTGCGCCAAGCCCGCCGCTAAGGGAAGTTAACGCCCCGGAGCACTCAAATATTGCGCCACCGCGTGCGGTTTCGACCGCATCGGCACGAAAACGACACGATGAATGCCATTCTGAAGGCCCTGCCGACAACGCTGATTTTTGCATGGTTGCTCGGCTCCGCCGCTGCCGCGGAGCCGCGCAGTTTCACCGTCGGCGTGGTCCCCCAGTTCGAGGTCAACACCCTGCACGCGGTCTGGCGCCCGATTCTCGACCTCGTCGAACAGCAGACCGGGTACAAGTTCAGGCTGCGTGGCGCCACGACGATCCCGGCGTTCGAACGCGAATTGCGCAAGGGGGCCTTCGACTTCGCGTACATGAACCCCTACGACCTCGTCATGACACAGCAAAGCGCGGCCTATGTGCCGATGGTACGTGACCAGGAACAACCGCTCGCGGGCGTATTGGTGGTGCGCAAAGACAGCGCGATAACGCGGCCCGAGGAGCTCGACGGGCGCGTGATCGCGTTTCCGGCACCGAATGCCCTGGGGGCATCGATGCAGATGCGCCAGGAATTGACCGACGACTTTCGCGTCACGGTGAAACCGCGTTACGTACAAACCCACGACTCGGTCTATCTGAACGTGTTGCTCGGCGAATCGGACGCGGGTGGCGGCGTGCGCAAGACCCTGGACCAGCAACCGCCACAGTACCGCGAGTCGCTGCGTGTCATACACACGACGCGCCCGGTGGCTCCACACCCGTTCTGTGCATTACCTGCCATCTCGACGGAGGTCCGCGAAGCCGTGGCCGGGGCGCTGCTGCGCATCGCTGAAACCGACGAAGGCAAGCAACTGCTGGCCCGGGTTCCCATCAATCGCATCGGACGCGCCACCCTCAATGACTACCGACCACTCCTGGACATGGGGCTGGATCGGTTCTTCGTCGAACAGTGAGCGCATCATGAATCTTCGAAGCAAGATTCTGCTGCCTCCCATCATCGCCATGGCGTTGGTCTGGGCGGCGATCCATTTCTACTGGAAACCAGCGGAAACGGACGCCGCCAAAGAAGCCTTCGTCCGCCAGAACAATCGTCTCCTCGCCGTGGGACAAAGCGACGTCGTGCACCATCTGCTCGAGCGCGACCTCGCCGCTGCCTTCTCGGCCATGGAGACCCTGCAGGCGCTGTATCACGACGAATGGTTCAATCTCTCGCTGTATGACGAAAACGGTCGTCGACTGTTTCCTTTGTTCGACGAAACACGCCAGAACCGTCCCAGCGAAGAGAAACTGATCTCGCTACGACACCCACTCGAGATTGCCGGTACGCAGCTCGGCCGGGTCGAGGTGGACATCGCGTGGACGCGCGAGCAACAGCGCATCAACGACAGCGTGCGCGAGCTCGATCTGATGTTGCTGATCATCGTGGTGCTGCTGCTGAGCGTCAGCTTCATCGCCCAGTACCGCCTGCTGTTGCGACCGTTCGCCCGCATCAAGGCGGCGGCTCGCGCGCTCGCCGCACAGGATCACGACCCCGCGAACACACGCTACCTCGACAACATTCCAAACGACGAGGTCGGCGAGTTGATGCACTCGTTCAACGAGATGGCACACCGCATCAGCGAAAAAACAACACGCCTGCGATCGGTCATAGACGCTGCCGTGGACGGCATCATCGTCGTCGACAGCGAGGGACGCGTACGCGAGTTCAGCCCGGCTGCAGAATCCATCTTCGGCCACACGAAGTCCGCGGTACTGAACCAGAACGTTGCCATGTTGATGCCGGAATCGATGCGCGGCGCCCACCAGTCGAGCTTCGCGGCGTACAACGCCAACCGTCGCCCCGAGCGCATCATGGGCAAGACGCGCGAACTCACGGGACTGCGCCGTGGTGGAGCGACATTCCCGATCGACCTCGCGGTCAGCGAGGCGGTCGTGGACGGTGAGGTACATTACATCGGCATCATCCGCGACATCTCCGAACGCAAGCACGCCGAGGAGCAGCTGCGCCGCAGCCAAGAGGGTTTGCTGGCGCAGGCACAGAAGATGACCGGGCTCGGTAGCTGGGAGCTCGACCTCGACAACAACACCCTGCTGTGGTCGGAGGAGGTCTACCGCATCCTCGACGTCGCCATCGACAGCGGCAACATCGCACTGACCGATTTCTACGCCAAGGTCCACCCCGACGATCTCGCACGCGTGCGCGCCGCGCGCCGTAGGCTCCTCGAATCTCACGTGCCGTTCAGCATCACCTACCGTGTGCAGCCGGGCAACGGGTTGCAGAAACACGTCAGCGAACGCGCCGAAGTGGTGTTTGGTGAAAAGGGTGAGCCACTCAAGGCAGTGGGTGCGGTGCAGGATATCAGTCATCAGATGCGTGAGGCGCAACGGCTCGAACAGGCGCTGCAGGTCGCCGAGGCGGCGACGCGCTCGAAGAGCGATTTCCTCGCCACCATGAGCCACGAGATCCGCACACCGATGAACGCCATCATCGGCTTGACGTCGCTGCTACTGCGCGAACAACTACGCGGCAAGCAGCGGGAATACGTCGAGAAGGTCCATACATCGGCCAACGGCCTGCTGCACATCATCAACGACATCCTCGACGTATCGAAGATCGAATCCGGAAACCTGGAGATTGAGCGCCGCGAGTTCACCCTCAACGAAGTGATCCAGCAGCTCGACACCGTGATCGGCATCGCCGCACGCGAAAAAGGCGTAATTTTCGCCGTCGATATCGCGCCCGAACTGCCCCACCGTTACGTTGGCGACGGGCTGCGCCTGCAGCAGATCCTCATCAACCTGTGCAGCAACGCGGTCAAGTTCACCGACAGCGGCGGTCGCGTCGAACTCGCGGCCAGCGTGCTGGGGCGTGTCGATCAACAGATCCGGCTACGCTTCATCGTGCGCGACAGCGGCATCGGTATCAGCCGGGAGCAGGCGGAGCGCCTGTTCCAGCCGTTCTCGCAGGGGGACTCCTCGACGACACGCCGCTACGGCGGCACGGGGCTCGGGTTGACGATCACCAAGAAGTTGGTCGAGCTCATGGGCGGCATCATCTCGTTTACCAGCAACCCCGGCCAGGGGACGACCTTTGTCGTCGAGTTGCCACTGCAGACGATTGCGGGCGCCATCGAGACAGTCGGCACCAGCGACCCGCAGGCGTCGCCATTGCCTGATCTCGCCGGCGCGCATCTGTTGCTGGCGGAGGACCACGAAGTCAACCGTCTGCTCGCCGTCGACCTGCTCGAAGCGCACGGTATCCGTGTCACCACCGCGGACAACGGCCAACAGGCGCTCGACCTGCTGCAAGCGCAGCCGTTCGATGGCGTACTCATGGATTGCATGATGCCGATAATGGATGGCTACGAAACCACGCGTCGCATCCGCCAGCAACCACGTTTTGCCAAGCTGCCGGTGATCGCGATGACGGCGAACGCCATGCCAGAGGATCGCCAACGTAGCCTCGCGAGCGGCATGAACGACCACATCGCCAAACCGATCGACGAGATGGAACTGCTGCGCAAACTGAACAAATGGGTGAAGGTCGCCGAGCCACGAAGGGCGAGCGATGCGCCCGCCGCTGTACAGGCGGCCGACGACAGCGCCGACGTTGCACTCACGGCGTTTCCCCTGCCCGGCATCGACACCGAAAAGGGTCTCGCCGTGGCGCGCGGAAAAACGGCGTTCTATCGCCGGATGCTGAAGATGTTCGCGTCGAGCAAACGCGATTTCGAATCCCTGTTCCGCGCCGCACAGCAGGATACGGATCCGGTCTGTGCCGCACGTGCGGCGCATTCACTGAAAGGGGTGTCGGCGAACATCGGTGCCGCGGGTCTGGCCAACGCGGCACAGTATCTTCGTGAAGCGTGCGAGACCGCTCCCGCCGACATCGACCTGCGTCTCGCTGACGTGCTCGCCGAACTGGACACCGTGATCGCCGGCATCGATCGCCTCGACGAACACCAACAGCCCGACGACTCGGTATCCCGTCACTCGGCCTGAGCATCCGCCGTCGGGCGGGCCGGACGGGATCAGCGCGCGTCGGCTGCGCGTCGCTGCATGATCACGCCGGCAATCACGATACCCAGCGTCACCAAACCGACCATGATCGATGCCAGCGCATTGATCTCCGGACTGACGCCGAGACGAACACTCGAGTACACCACCATCGGCAGCGTCGAGGCGCCGGGCCCTGAGGTGAAACTCGCGATCACGAGATCATCGAGCGACAAGGTGAACGCGAGCAGCCAGCCTGCCGCGAGCGCCGGCGCGATGAGTGGCAGGGTGATGACGAAGAACACCTTCCACGGCCGCGCCCCGAGGTCCATCGCCGCCTCTTCGAGCGACGGGTCGAGCCGCACGAGACGCGATTGCACGATGACCGCCACGTAGGCCATGGAGAAAGTCACATGAGCGATCGTGATCGTCGTCATGCCGCGTCCCGCGGGCCAGCCGATCAGCTGCTCCATGGCGACGAACAGCAGCAGCGAGGCGAGTCCGAGGATCACATCGGGCATCACCAGCGGCGCACCGACCATGAGTGCCAACGCCGAGCGCCCACGGAAGCGGCCAAAGCGCACCAGCGCGGTGCCGGCAAGCGTGCCGAGCACCACGGCCAGCGTCGCGTTCATCACGGCGATGCGCAGGCTGACCCAGGCGGCTCCCAGCAGCTGCTCGTTCTGCAGCAGACTCGTGTACCACTTGGTCGAGAAGCCCGCCCAGACCGTGACCAGGCGCGACTCGTTGAACGAGTACACGATCAGCGACACGATCGGCGCGTACAGGAACGCGTAACCGAATGCGAGCAGGCTGAACACCAGCGACGGTCGCCGCATCATGCGTCCTGCTCCTTCTCGCGGAAGCGCTCGAACAGCAGCACAGGCACCACGAGCAGAGCCAGCAAGGCGACCGCCACGGCCGTGGCGACGGGCCAATCGCGGTTGTTGAAGAATTCGGTCCACAACACCTTGCCGATCATGAGGCTGTCGGGACCGCCGAGCAGGTCGGGCACGACGAACTCACCGACCGCAGGCACGAACACCAGCAGGGAGCCTGCGACGATACCGGGCAGCGACAGCGGCACGGTCACGCGCCAGAACGCACTCAAGGGCCGACAGCCGAGATCCGCGGCCGCTTCGAGCAGGCTGTGGTCCATGCGCGACAAGGTCGCGTAGAGCGGCAGCACCATGAACGGCAGGTAGGCATAGACGATGCCGAGATAGACGGCGAAATCCGTGTGCAACAGCGCCAGCGGCTCGTCGATCAGCCCCAGGCCCAGCAGCAGGTTGTTGATCAGGCCGTTGCCCTTGAGGATACCGATCCACGCATAGATGCGGATCAGGAAGCTGGTCCAGAACGGCAGGATCACGAGCATCAGCAACGGCACGCGCAGACTCTCGCGCACACGTGTAATACCGAGCGCCATCGGGTAGCCGATCAACAGGCAGATCAGGGTCGCGGTCGCAGCCACGCGCAGCGAATTGATGAAGGCGTCGAGATAGAGGCTGTCCTGCCACAGCAGCATGAAATTGGCGAAGTTCAGGCGCAACTGCAACATGCCGTCCTCGGCCCAGCTCAGCAGGTCCGAGTACGGCGGCAGACCGATCACGACCTCCGACAGGCTGATGCGCGCAATGATCAGGAACGGCAGGCCGAAGAACAGGCCCAGCCACAGCAGCGGCACGACAGCGACCGTGCCACGGCCAAGACGCAGGCGTTCACGCAGCGCGTGCAGTGGCTTTGCGGGTTTACTCGAGGAGGGCGACGGCATCGTCGGCATTCCAGCACACCCAGGCCTGATCGCCCCAGGTCAGCGGTGCGGCGGCGCGGCGTGCGCGATTGGTCAGCTGCGCCTCGATCAGCACACCACCGGCCACGCGCACGTGATAGATCGAGACATCGCCAAGGTAGGCGATCTCTTCGACCTTGCCCGACAAGCCGTTGTCGCACGGCGGCGGTTGCTCGGCGAAGATTCGCACCTTCTCCGGACGTACGACGACCGCCACGGGCGTCCCCGGTGCGACCTCGTGCTGGGCGTGTACGCGCAGATCGGTGCCCGCGCTCTCGCAATGCACGGTCAACCCCTCGTCCAGCTGCTCCGTGACGCGGCCTTCGAACTGGTTGACGGCGCCGATGAAGCCGGCGACGAAGCGGTTGCTCGGATACTCGTAGATCTCGGCCGGCGTACCGATCTGGCGGATGCGCCCCTCGTTCATCACCGCCATACGCGTCGACATCGTCATCGCCTCCTCCTGGTCGTGGGTGACCATGACGAAAGTGATGCCGAGGCGTTCCTGCAGGTTGACCAGTTCGAACTGGGTGTGCTCGCGCAGCTTGCGGTCGAGCGCACCGAGTGGCTCGTCGAGCAGCAGCAGCTTGGGTTGCTTTACCAGCGCGCGCGCCAGCGCCACGCGCTGACGCTGACCACCCGACAGCTGGTCGGGCTTGCGTCGCGCATAACCATCGAGCCGCACCAGGCGCAGCATCTCGGCCACGCGTTCGTTGACCTCGGCGCGCGGCACGCGGTCCTGGCGCAGGCCGAACGCGATGTTGTCGGCGACGCTGAGATGTGGAAACAGCGCGTACGACTGGAACATCATGTTGACGGGCCGGCTATAGGGCGGCACCGCCGTCACGTCCTCGCCACCGATCAGCACGCTGCCCTTGTCCGGCTTCTCGAAGCCGGCCAGCATGCGCAGCAACGTCGTCTTGCCACAACCCGAGGCACCGAGCAGCGAAAAGAACTCACCGGGATAGATCGCCAGCGAGACGTCGTCGACCGCGTAGTGCTCGCCGAAGGTCTTGGTGACGTTACGGATCTCCACCAGTGGCGCGGCAGACGGGTCCTGCCACGCCCCCAGTTGCGGTCGCGGACCTGCCATCGGCGATCAGCGACCTGCCTTGACCCGGGTCCAGGCGCGCGTCCGGGCGCGCTGTGCGGCCGGTTCGAGCTCGGCCGGCGAGACCAGGCGTTCCAGCACCTCGGGCGGCGGGAAGATGCCCGGATTGTTGCGCACCTCGGGATCCAGCAACGGCAACGACGGCGGGTTCGGGTTGGCGAACGAGACGTAGTCCGTGATCTTGGCGATCACCTCGGGGCGCAGGATGAAGTCGATGAACTTGTGTGCGTTGTCCGCGTGCTTGGCGTCGGCCGGGATGGCCATGACGTCGACCGCCAGGATCGCGCCCTCGCGTGGGATGGCCAACGCCACCTCGACGCCGTTCTTGGCCTCGGCGGCACGGTCACGTGCCTGCAGGATGTCGCCCGAGTAGCCGTGCACGACACACAGGTCACCGTTGGCGAGGTCGTTGATGTACTGCGACGAATGGAAGTAACGGATGAACGGACGCACCTTCTGCAGCAGCGCGGTCGCCGCGTCGAGGTCGGCCTTGGCCGTACTGTTCGGGTCCTTGCCGAGGTAGACCAACGCGGCACTGAACACCTCGGTCGGGTCGTCGAGCATGCTGATGCCGCAATCGGCCAGACGCTCGGCGTTCGCCGGGTCGAAGATCAGCGCCCAGCTGTCGACCGGGGCGTCGGCGCCCAGACGCTCAGTGACCTTGGCAACGTTGCGACCGAGGCTCGTGGTACCCCACATGTAGGGCACGAGGTGCGCGTTGTCGGCATCGATATCGACCAGCCCACGCAGGATCACCGGATCGAGGTTGCCGTAGTTACCGAGCTTGGCCTTGTCGAGTGCCTGGTAGATACCGGCCTTCACATGCCGTTGCGCGAACGGACGCGCCGTCGGGAACACCAGGTCGTAGCCGCTGTGGCCAGCCAGCAACTTGGCCTCGAGCACCTCGTTGGAGTCGTAGACGTCGTAGACGACCTTTATCCCTGTCTCATTCTGGAACTGTTCCAGCACCTCGTCGGCGATGTAGTCGCTCCAGTTGTAGACATTCAGCACCGCCTCTTCCGCGGCAACCGATTGGACACCGAACAGCACACCGGCCACGAGGCCGAGAAAAGACAGACGTATCACCGGGATTGACTCCATGGGCTAGGGTCGTAGACCTCAATAAGATGCACCTAATACGCGATTTCGTCACCAATCTTTTTCACCGCCCCCGACCGGCGTTTCGGATGCCGCCGAGTGAAAGCTTGCGTCGGTGCGATACGTGGGCCGACGGCAGACCACATCAATGCGGATCGGCTGACGCCCCAGAGCGTGGTGCATCGACGAGGATGGCGCGGAAGTCGTTGACGTTGGTGCGCGTCGGCCCCGTCACCACGGCGTCGCCGAGTGCACCGAAGAACCCGTGCCCGTCGTTGTCGGCCAGCGCCGCGTGCGGATTGACGCCAGCGGCCCAGGCGCGCGCCAGGGTATCGGGCGCAGCCAGCGCACCGGCGATCTCTTCGACGCCGTCGACGCCATCGGTATCCCCGGCGAGGGCGTGGATGCCCGCCGCGCCATCGAGCGCGATGGCCAGCGCCAGAAGGAACTCGACATTGCGCCCGCCGCGACCGCCACCGCGCAGCGTGACCGTGGTCTCGCCGCCCGACAGCAATACGCAGGGTGCTTGGAACGGCATACCGCGACGCGCGACCTGCAGCGCGATACCCGCCATGACTTTGCCGACGTCGCGCGCCTCGCCCTCGATGCTGTCGCCGAGGATGTGCGCCTGGATGCCGACCGCGCGCGCCGCCGCCGCCGCGGCTTCGAGCGCCATCTGCGGCGTGGCGATGAAATGCGTGTCGACGCGCGCGAGGCGCGGATCGCCTGGCTTGACGCTCTCGCCTGCGCCGCTGTCCAGCACGGCGAGCGCGGCATCCGGCAGGTCGACGCCGTAACGCGCGACGATCGCCAATGCATCGGCGCAAGTGCTCGGATCGCCGACCGTCGGCCCCGATGCGATGTCGATCGGGTCGTCGCCGGGGACATCGGAGATCAGCAGGTTGACGACCCGTGCCGGGTAACAGGCCGCGGCCAGGCGACCACCCTTGACCGCCGACAGGTGACGCCGCACGCAGTTCATCTCCGAGATCGACGCCCCACAACGCAGCAACGCACGGTTGATGGCCTGTTTGTCGTCGAGCGTCAGGCCGTCGAGCGGCAGTGGCAGCAGCGCCGAACCGCCGCCCGAGATCAGGCAGATCACGAGGTCGTCGGCGCTCAGACCGCCGACCCGCTTGAGCATGCGGTGTGCGGCCTGCATGCCGGCCGCGTCCGGCACCGGGTGTGCCGCTTCGACGATCTCGATCTGCGCGCAGTCGACGGCGTAACCGTAGCGCGTCACCACGAGGCCTTCGAGGGGCCCGTCCCAGTGGGCTTCGAGCGCGCGCGCCATGGCCGCCGAGGCCTTGCCGGCACCGATCACTAGCGTGCGCCCGGGTGGTCGCTGCGGCAGGTAGTGCGCGATGCACACCTCGGCCTGCGCCGAGGCGATCGCGGCATCGAACAGTTGACGCAGAAAGTCGGCGGGCGCGTTTATCATGCCGCTTACCTTAGCAGGCGGGTGCGCATGCTGCCGCCTGTCCGCGCTCACACGGCGCGCGACCGCGTTATCACGGGCGGTGTGCGGCCGAAAGATTGCATCAACGCCACGATGAACGTCCTGCTCGACAGCCTCACTTTCGCCCTCGGCGTGACCGGCCCGATCATGCTCGTGCTGTTCATGGGCGTCCTGCTGGCGCGCTGGCAGATCATCACCGAGGCCTTCGTCGATGCTGGCAGCAAACTGGTCTTCAATGTACTGCTGCCCGTGCTGCTGTTCATCATCATCAGCCGCACGCTTTTCGCGCAGACGGCGAACCTCGCCCTGATCGTCTTCGGCGTCGTCGGTACCCTGATCACCTATGTCGCCATGGAGTTGCTCGCGAGCTGGCTCGTGCAACCGGCGCGTGACCGTGGCGTGGTCGTGCAGGGTGCTTTCCGGGCCAATCTCGGCGTGGTCGGCCTCGCCTACGCGGTCAATGCCTACGGTGATCCGGCGCTGGCCGCGTCGTCGCTGTACCTCGGTGTGCTCACCGCGCTGTACAACGTGCTCGCCGTCGTCACCCTGAACCGCTCGCTGAACCGCCACCGTTCGCCGCTGGCGACCTTGCGCACGATCGCGCGCAATCCGCTGATCATCGGCATCGTCAGCGCATTGCCGTTCGCCTACTTCGAGATCGCGCTGCCGGCGCTGGTGCTGCAGACCGGAGAGTACTTCGCGCGCATGGCATTGCCGCTCGCACTGCTGTGCGCGGGCGGCTCGCTGAGCCTGGCCGCGCTGCACCTCGATTCGCGCAACGCGCTCATCGCCAGCGTCGGCAAGCTCGTCGCCACGCCGCTGATCATGACGGGGATCGCGTACGCCGTCGGATTCCGCGGCATGGAGTTGGGCATCGTGTTCCTGATGTCTTCGGCACCGACGGCGGCGGCCAGCTACCCGATGGCGCGCGCGATGGGCGGCAACGCCGCGATGGCGGCCAACATCATCGTCCTGACAACGCTCGGCTCGGTGGTTTGCACCACGATCGGTATGGCGCTGCTCAAACGAATGGGCTTCGTCTGACCCTTGCACCAACTTGTGGCAACATCGGCGGGACCGGTTCCGAGCGGCTGGCGGTGTCGCCGGCACGGGACCTGGCCGGAAAACGATCGCGGCCGGATTGACGAGTCGAACTTGGGAGAAAATATGGGGAAGATCTTCAAGGCCGCAGTGCTGACGGCGCTGTGGGCACTGATGCCGCTACCGGCAGGCGCGACGGATACCACACAGACCGTCTACTCATTCGGTATCGTCCCGCAACAGTCTGCGACGCGACTGGCGCGCCTCTGGGTCCCTCTCCTCGACTACCTCTCCGAAAAAACCGGCATCCCGTTGCGTTTCGCGACGGCACCGAACATACCGGCCTTCGAGCAGCGCCTGGCCGCGGGCGAGTACGACCTCGCTTACATGAACCCCTACCACTACACCGTGTTCCACCGCAGCCCGGGCTACGTCGCCTTTGCACGCGCGGGCGAAACACAGCTGCGAGGCCTGCTCGTGGTCCGCGCGGATTCACCCGTGGCATCGTTGGCCGCGCTCGCCGGCCAGCGTATCGCCTTTCCCGCGCCGGCGGCCTTCGCGGCCAGCGTGCTGCCGCGCGCGCATTTGAAGAATGCCGGAATCGATTTTGAGCCGGCCTACGTCGAATCGCACGACTCGGTTTACCGCAGCGTTGCCAAAGGGCTCTACTCCGCGGGCGGCGGCGT
>JAGRHA010000328.1 GCA_020445205.1 Gammaproteobacteria bacterium | reverse complement strand
GTTGGTGGTGCCCTACAAAGTGCACTACACCGAAAAGCACTGGGACGAGAATCTCAAGCGGTACGAGCTACGCCCTGTCACGCAGGAACGGAAGCTCATCATCGCTCCGCAAAAGCTGATGATCGATGCAGAAGTACGAACAGAGACGCGCAAAAGAGGCATCTACGCAGTGCCCGTGTATCACGGTGAGCTGGTGTTCAACGGTCAGTTTGACCTGCGCCCGCTCGACGAACTTCACAACCAGGAGAACACCGACGTTGAGCTACTGCCTGCCTACCTATCCGTATCGATCAGCGACGCACGCGGAATTGAAACCCAACCCATGCTGACCTGGCTGGGAGCGGAGCAAGAGTTTGCCGCGGATGCGAGAATCCTGGGATTGCGCAATGGCATACATGCCATGGTCGGCAGCCTGACACGCGAGGACACGCCAGCGTCATTTCATTTCGTGATGCAACTGCGCGGCATGGAGAATCTCGGCTTTTCGCCAGTCGGCAAGAGCAGCACGGTTAAAGTCGCCGCCAACTGGCCTTCTCCAAGTTTCACCGGGCGCTATCTGCCGACTACGCGCGAAATCAGCGAAGGTGGGTTCAGCGCGATATGGAACGTCTCGTCATTCTCCAGCAATGTCGCTCAGTTACTCGATAAGTGTGGCGCGTCTGACTGTTCTGCGCTCGGCAACGACACCTTCGGCGTCAAGCTGTTCAACTCCGTTGACATCTATCAACAGAGCGAACGTTCGGTGAAATACGGCATCCTTTTCATAGTGTTGACGTTCGTCGCCTTCTTCCTGTTCGAGATCATGAAAGGGCTGAGATTGCATCCGATGCAATACCTGCTCGTCGGCCTCGACCTCAGTGTGTTCTACCTGTTGCTGATCTCACTCTCCGAGCACATGCCGTTCGGGCTCGCCTATGTCATCGCCACGTTGGCGTCGACATCGTTGATCGCTTTCTACGTCAGCAGTGTGCTGCATTCGATCAGGCTCGGCAGCATGATCAGCGGCGCGTTGTTACTGTTATATGCCATGCTATTCGGCATCCTCGGTTCGGAGGACAACGCCCTGCTCATGGGTGCCTTGCTGATCTTTGGCATGCTGGGCCTGGTTATGGTCGTGACACGGCGCGTCGATTGGTATGCATTGACGGACAACGTGTCTATGCGGGTGACACCGAAACGAGCAAACGGCGACGAGGCAACGCAAACCAGTTGAGCCAGGTTTGCGTCCTCGTACCGTCTTGGGAACACCGGAGGATTCATGCACAACGCGGCAGCGGCTTCTCCATCGCAAACCAGCGATAGCGCCCGGCCGAGACTACTGGCGGGCGCCGTCGCATGTCAGGATCACGCACCGCCTTGGATCCGATCGACGAGGCACCCGCTCCAAGGGCGGAACGTCTGAACGAGGGCCGATCGCAGGCCATGCGGGCCACGCACCGCGAGGCGTTGAAGCGGCGTCTTCGTCGCCCCGGAAAAACACGCCTACCAGGCGGGGTACGCAGTGGTGGTCGCATCGGCCGCGCAGAAGCATGGTTCGCGCCCTTCCGCAGCATGCAACCGGGGCACTAAACGCCACCGGACGTTACAGCTTGTACGCTGGCGCATAACGACGCTGGCCGTCTGCCTAGAGCACCGATTTGTCGATTGCTCGCCGCATCTTCCAGCGCAATGAGCCACCCTCGTAGAGCGGCAAAGCGCGTCACCGACGACAGCTGGAAACCCAGCAATTCGATGTCATGCCATTCCTTGATCCTTGATCTGACTGCGGAAAACCGGGGCGCTGCGCCAGTACGCGCCGCGCCACCGCTCCTTGGGGCGACCGTCGCCTCATTGAGGTTCGCAGCGGCCGCTAACAGACATCTCGTGCCAATCCGAGCGCAGAGGTATGATCGGCGCGCCCAAACACCGTGGTGGAGGTGAGCGCTCGCCGGCGTCAAGACGAACGGCGATTGAATCCACTATTTGGGAGCGACCGGATATGTCCAACCATGAGCAACGTTCCAACAAAGAACCGAAAAAGCAGCCCGCGCACACGGCCAAAGAAAAGCGTGCCGCGAAGCGGGCCAAGAAGCATGTGGGCGACCACTCACTGCCGATTGTGAAAAAGCCCTGACGGTTCGCCTGCCCGGGTCGGCTGCGGGCAACGCGACGTCGCCGACCGCACCGTTTCGATCAGCGCCATCCGTACCGACCCGGGCGCCTTCCGCAGCTGCCATCCTCGGCTTTGCCGTAAAGCCGGGCGGCCGTCGCTGCCCCTCTGAATCCAGGCCGCACCGACGCGAGACACACGATCGGCCGTCACCTTAAGGGCTTAGCGTCGGAATACAGAAACTCCGCCAGCGCGTTACCCATGGCTCGACAGGCCTTGGACTCGGTACCGCTGCTGTACGGAATCGGGGGCAGCGGAATGACCAGGAGAACCGGCACCACCCAACCCGACAGTCCCTCTCCCCGCTGCGTGAGGACGCCCGCCTCAACGGATTGCTCGGTCGACCACACCGTGGCGACGATGTGGGTCGTCCGCTTCGATCGGCGGCCAACGCCCCACCCACCCTTTTCGCCAACATCAAAGCTGGTCCGTCGGTCATGTTCACGGGTTTCGATATGCAGCAGCACGACGAAGCCGATCCGCGCTTGCAGCAGTTCGCCGCGCAGGTCGTGCCGCGCCAGCAGCGCCAGGGTCGAATGAGCGCTCAGTGTCTCGTAATCCGCTTGGTACCGTGTAAGGAACTGGGTGTGAAACTGATGGCCCGGGATCACGTCGACGCGGCGCGGTGCGCCTTGCAGGGCATTTCGCAAGCAGGTTGCCACCTCGTCATTCATACGTCCGGTGACCGTGCTTGGCGCACAGTTGTCGCCGGTACGTTCCCGGTGTTCGGCGCAGCGCTCGTGGAACAGCAACATGACCGCGACCTTGCTGTCGTCCTGGATACCCGTCGGTGCCGTGCGCGTGATCGACACTGGAGGCGCGGTCGCACAACCCGCGATCAGCAATGCCGCGCTCGCCAGCAGTACCGCCCATGAATGCAAGCGCCTGCACCTCACCGCCCGCAATCCTTTCTTCCCGTCGCTGAAGGCGTGGCGAATGCGGCATACGTCAGTGCCGGGTTCCACGCATTCCATACCGACTCACCGCGACGAAATCGCCACGGTGCAACAACGCCGCCCGAGGCGTTGTGCAGGCTCATCCATTCGGTCGCGCGGGGAAACCCTGCGAGGCGAAAACGTGCGCGCACCGTCCAGAAGTAGGTCTGGCAGGCCTCGAGCGGCGCAGGCAATTGCAGCGCCGGGTGCACGAGACGCGTGCGCTCAAGAAGCAACGTGCCCGGTATCAAACCGAGGCCCATTTCACGCGCCGTGTAGAGCCGGAAATCGTAGGTCACGTCGCTGATACGCTGACCTGAGTCCGATGGCCGCTGCGCAGAGAACAGGTCGTCCAGCGACGACCAACGAAACTCCGGCTCGGCTGTCTCGATCCGGGTGACGGCCAGGCCGTTGAGGCCCCTGCGACTGCTGCCTGAGAACAGACCTTTCAGGAAACCCATGGTGGCCGACGGATTCAGCGGCTCGACTGAAAAGACGGCGAATGCCCGGGACCCCGGCTCTGGCAACCTCCAGTCCGGGTGCCAGACCAACAGCACTTCGTCCACGAGATCCCGACTGAACGCGGCGATGGCCTGAGCCAGCACCACCTCGCCCGTTTCGTACCTGGCCCCGTCTGACAAGTCGAGGGCCACCGCCTTCGTGTAGGCGTCACGCCGGTAGCCGCAGTCGTCCGCGCTCCGCACGTTGATGGGCAACATGACCGACGTTCCCGCCCCCGGTTTTCTCTCCATTGCGCCAAGTTCAGAGGCCGGGGCGGTGATGACGATTCTGGCCGTCACGATACCGTCGACGCACGGTGCACCGGAATGTATGAACGAGATGGGCAAACCGACGGCGCTTGCATAGGTAGACAGCGAATCCCGAATCGCGGCGGCGACCGTCGCCAGGTCGAGATCTGCCGAACGTGCGCCCGCCGCCTTCACGTGCGTGACTGCCGGATCGATCGCCAAGACGAACTCGACCTTATCGGGAGACCAGGCCTGCTGATAGCGCCTCGACTCCGCGACGAGATCCGCGGCACTTGCCGCGACGGAAAGCCATAGCAGGAGGATTCCGACCACGCCCGTGGTGCAGCACCCTCGGCGAAGGAACACAGCGGTCAAGGCACCGTTATATGACGCGAGCGGGCCCGCTGCCATACTATCCTTGCCTCGTGACACCGCGACATGGTTCACCGGGGATGTCTCGCCGCAACCGCATGGGTACGCCCCGTCATCCCGACAATGCTGCCAGCCCGCAGACGCCGGCGACGACCGGGCACAGTCGGCAGAGTGAGCCGACCGCGGTGTCCGTGACTCTGGCCGAGGATGTGCGCATGGCAGCTGTATAGCCCAGTTACAGGAAAAGGAAAGACAGGCAACCAAGAGTGAAGTGTCCGAGATTCGATGAGCACCGACCGCCCATCCACCATCACCGACCTCGTTCATCGTCACCCAGCTGTGGACGACCGCCGATCGTTCCGCGGCAATCACCCGGACGTTACCTGATGCCACAGCGAGCAGAGCAGGTTGCTACTGGACCTTTCCCCGGCTCGCGTCGCGCGCAGCGCCGGCGGACCCCAAGGCGTTAGAGGCCGCAAGCTCGCGCCTGGCACGTCCGTATGGCCCAGCGATCCACCCCGGCAAACGGCGACCAAACGGCCTTGCGAGCGCGCTTCGGTATGGGACACGAATCGTGACAACAGCAAAGCTCGCGCCCCTGTCCGATCGCTGGTGGAATCCCATGCAATCACAACCGATAGGCAGACGCACGACATGAGTCTGAACTGGATGATGAGATCCCCATATTGAGCGATGCACGCCATTCGTCGTTCCGTGAGCGCTTCTGCGCGCTCGACAACCTTCTGGCCGAGTGGCACTGGCTGTGGCGCGAGGTGCCCTTCAAACAACCACAGCTGTCTTGGTTCGAACGTCATCCGCATTGGCGGAATGTTCTGGGCGACATCGACGACAAGCTGCTGCAGTCACTGGCTGCCGATCCTGCACTGTTGAACGTTTTTGCGCGGGAGAAACTGGGCATCCACCTGCCGGACGTGCTCGATCCCCCTCTCCTCGACGACCTCTCACCGTCGCACGCATCGCGTGCACCTGACGGCATCAAGCCTCGCAAATGGGCGCAACTCGAACACTTCGTGATCGCACGTGAACAGCAGGCGGACGACGACGGACGGCGACTGGTCGAATGGTGTGCCGGCAAGGGGCATTTGAGTCGGCGCTTGCTCGAACGCGGCGGCAACCGCGACGTCATCGCACTGGAGATAGACCCGGCGTTGATTGGACAGGGAGCCGGAATGGCCACCGACCAGGGACCGAAGATCCGGTTCGTACAGCAGGATGTGCTCGCGCCGAGTGTTGCCCGCTTCTGCTCGGGTGATTCAAGTCACGTCGCACTGCACGCCTGCGGGCGGCTGCACGTCAGCATGCTACGCCGC
>JAGRHA010000006.1 GCA_020445205.1 Gammaproteobacteria bacterium | reverse complement strand
TCGACGAGATCATTCGAACCGAACGCGGGTGTCTCGCCTGGGGTGGCACCGCGCGTCTCGCCCCTGTCGATGACATCCTGATTTCCGTCGAGCGCCCGCTGTCGATCGACTCACCGGGCCAGCTCGTCGCATCGATCCTTGCCAAGAAGCTCGCAGCCGGCGCGACGCATCTGCTCATCGATATCCCCATGGGACCGACCGCCAAGGTGCGTAGTCAGTCCGATGCATTGCGCTTACGCAAACTGTTCGAGTTCGTCGGCGACCGCGTTGGACTCCAACTCGACGTCATCATCACCGACGGCCGGCAACCGATCGGCCGCGGAATCGGCCCGGTGCTGGAAACGCGCGATGTCATGCAGGTGCTTGAGAACGACCCGGACCAACCGCGTGACCTGCGCGAGAAAGCCCTGCAACTCGCGAGTCGGATACTCGAATTCGATCCCGATGTCCGTGGCGGCCAGGGTTATGTGCTCGCGCGCGACATCCTCGATTCGGGCCGCGCCCTCGACAAGATGCGCGCCATCATCGCTGCGCAAGGCGCGAGCGAGCAGGTCTACGTACTCGGTCACCTTTGCGAAACGGTCAAGGCGGATCGCGACGGCCATGTGAGTACCATCGACAACGAGCGCATGGCGCACATCGCCCGTCTTGCCGGAGCGCCCATGGACAAAGGCGCAGGCGTCGACCTGTACCGGAAAGTCGGCGAGCCCGTCAGAGCCGGTGAGCCGCTGTACGCGATCTACGCCGAGTTTGCAGCGGACTTCGGTTTCGCCTGTGAAGCCGCAGCGCAAAACAGCGGGTTCGAGCTCGACGATTGACGACACCGCGGAATACCCTCATGCAGCCCTCGTCCCGCCAGCAAATGATCCTCGGGATGCCGAGTTACCGGGAGCCCGCACAGCGTCTTGCCGCTGCCGCCGGTTGTGCATACGCCGATATCGACGTGCATACCTTCCCCGACGGCGAGAGCCGCGTGCGTCTGCCGGCACAGCTTCCTGAAGAAGTCGTCATCTGCATCAGTCTGGATCGGCCGAACGACAAACTCGTGCCTCTGGAGCTCGCCGCCGCCACCGCGCGCGAGCTCGGCGCCGGAAGGGTCGTGCTCGTGGCGCCCTACCTGTGTTACATGCGCCAGGATCGCGCCTTCGTGCCGGGTGAAGCCGTGAGTCAGCATGTCATCGGCCATGCCCTTGCACGTCACTTCGATACCGTGATCACGGTCGATCCGCATCTGCACCGGGTGCACCGCCTCGACCAGGCCGTGCCGGTGCGGCGCGCCGTGGCCTTGACCGCGGCATCGCTGATGACCGACTGGCTCGGCGCGAACGCAAACGCACCCTTGTTGCTGGGGCCCGACGCCGAATCCGCGCAATGGGTCAGCGCCATCGCCACGCCAGCCGGGCTCGAGTTCGGCGTGGCGCACAAGCAGCGGCTGGGCGACCGCGATGTCCGTATCACACTACCGTCGCTCGCTTTTGCCGGTCGCCACGTGGTCGTCGTCGATGACGTCGCGAGCAGTGGGCAAACCCTGCTCGAAGCGACACGCCTGCTGGTTGCTGCGGGCGCAGTCGAAATCACGGTGCTGGTCACGCACGCACTCTTCGTCGGTGATGCCGAACAGCGGCTGCGTGCCGCCGGCGTCAGCGGTATCTGCAGTACCGACAGCGTCGTTCACCCGAGCAACCGGATTGCACTCGCACCGCTGCTGGCGCAGGCACTGAGCGAGCCATAGCCGCTGCGACACGCGTCAGTGGGCGCACCAAACATCGCAATGATTCAGGACGACAGCGTCGCACGATGCGCCGTCCTCGCGCTTGACGACATCAGGTGCCAGGGACTGGCGGGCCGAAGTGGCGTATCAGATCGTTGGCTGTGAGCACCAGCGTCGCTGGCACCTGCCGGCCCGGATGCAGGCTGGCCTCCCCCGTGGTCAGACACACTCGGCGCGCAACGTGTTCGCCGCGCACGATGCGTTCGAGCAGGCGCGCAAGGGGTTGCTCGGCATGCTGCGGCTCGACCAGCAGCCGCAGCGAACACGGCTTGGAAACACCCGCCACTGGCAGTGCATCCACGGCGATGTCACACCAGTCCAGCGCGCGTTCGGCGAAGTCGCGCTCACGCATCACAGCCGCCACACCGGCACCGATACGGTCTGTGGTGTCTGCAGGTCCAGCAATCTCACCACGGTCGTTGACGGCCCAAAGCGCACCCATTGCGTACCGCGCGGCATCGTCACTGTGTACCACTGTCACCAATGCCACCGCGTGACCGTTCCGCAACCAGTCACACGCCGCGCTGAGTGCGACGTAATCGCTGGCGCCGAACATCAGCGACGGGGCTGTGGCATCGAGGTGAACAGGTAGCGACGTCACGCCGCATGCAGATCCGCGTCACCGATCGGCAGCTGGCGGATGCGTTTGCCTGTCGCCGCAAAAATGGCATTGAGTACGGCAGGGGCCGCAACGGCGATTGTCGGTTCGCCGACCCCGCCCCAGAAACCGCCAGACGGCATCACGATGGTTTCCACCTTCGGCATCTCTGCGATCAGCATCGACGGATAACTGTCGAAGTTGTGCTGCTCGACAGCCCCGCCGGCGATCGTGCAGGCTCCGTACAACATGGCCGACAGCCCGAACACGAACGACCCCTCGACCTGCGCCTCGATCTGTTGCGGATTGACCGCGTAGCCACTGTCGGTGGCGGCGACGATACGATGGATACGAAGGCGACCATCGTCGACCGACACCTCGGCGCACGCCGCGACATGGCTGCCGAATGCCTTGCACACAGCAAGTCCACGATAGACACCCTGCGCCGCCGGTTTGCCCCAGCCCGAGCGCTCGGCGACCGCGTTCAATACCGCCAGGCTCTGTGGATGATCGGACATCAAAGCCTGACGAAACGCCAAGGGGTCACGGCCCGCTGCGTGCGCGAGTTCGTCGAGGAAACACTCGAAGTAGATCGCATTCTGATTGATGTTGACACCGCGCCAAAAGCCCGGGGGTACCGGTGGGTTACGCATGGCGTGGTCGACAAGGAGATTCGGGACGCTGTAGCTGATTGCATGATCGCCATCGGGCAACATGCCCTGGAACGTGATCATGTCGGCGCCGTCCTTGAGGGCATGCGGCATCACCGCCGCAAGAATCGACTGCCCCGAGAGACGGATGCGCAGGCCGACAAGATTGCCGGCCTCATCGAGCCCGCCGGTCAGGCGTGCCTGGGTAATCGGGTGATAGGCACCGTGGCGCATGTCCTCTTCACGCGACCACATGAGCTTGACCGCAACTCCGGGCAGCTGCTTCGCGATCTTGACCGCCTGGCTGACATAGTCGCTGAAGCCGCGGCGACCGAAACCACCGCCGAGGTGCAGCTTGTACACATCGCAATGCTCGACAGGCAGACCCGCAGCCGTCGCGGCCGCTTGCAGCGCCGCCTCGCCGTTCTGCGTCGGACACCACACTTCGCAGCGTTCCTCGGTCCAGCGCGCCGTGGCGTTCATCGGTTCCATCGTGGCGTGATGCTGGAACGGGTAACCGTAGATGGCCTCGACGCGTGTGGCGGCCCCGCTGATCGCGTGCTCGGCGTCGCCGTTACGGTTGCCGACAAACGCTTCGGGCGCGTCCAAGCCCTCGGCCAGCATTGCGGCAATGGAGGCGCTAGTGACATCGGCATTAGCGCCGTTATCCCATTGCAGCGGCAGTGCGCGCAGCGCACGATCGGCCTGCCACCAAGTGTCAGCGACGACGGCAACAGCATTGTCGTCGACGCGTACGACGGCTTTCACACCGGGCATCCCACGCACTTCGGCATCATCGAACGTGCGCAGGGTCCCGCCGAACACCGGACACGCACGGATCGACGCATTGAGCATGCCGGGCAGGCGCAGATCGGCACCGAACACCTGCGCACCCGTGACCTTGTCGCGCGTGTCCAGGCGCTTGACCGGCTTGCCGATGAGCCGCCACTCCTTCGGATCCTTGAGGGTCACCGAGACCGGTGGCACGTGCTGGGCTGCATCACTCGCGACCTCGCCGTAACGCAGCGTTCGGCCGCTGGGTCGATGCGTAATCACGCTGTTGGCCGCCACGCATTCGGCTGCCGCAACACCCCAGCGTTCGGCAGCGGCCTCGATCAGCAACGTGCGCGCGACCGCCCCACCCTCGCGGACATACTGGTGGCTGCCGCGGATGCCGCGGCTGCCTCCGGTCGCGAAGCTGCCCCACACGCGGTCGCGCGCCAGATTCTGTCCCGGTGTCGGATACTCTGTCGTGACCTTGGACCAGTCGCATTCGAGTTCCTCGGCGACCAGCTGCGCCAGCCCCGTGAGCGTACCCTGGCCCATCTCGGAACGCGCGATGCGGATGATCACCGTGTCATCGGGCTGGATGACGACCCAGGCGTTGACCTCCGATACGGCTGCTGCGTCGTCCGCTGCGTTTGCAACCGGTAGGTAAAGACCCAATGACAGACCGACACCCGCTGCCGCGCTGCCGACCAGAAACGCGCGTCGTGAGATGCACACCTGCTCAGTGGCCATCACCCCTCCCGCTCGCGCCGGCGTTCGGCCGCGAGGTGGATGCCCTTGCGCACCCGGTTGAACGTGCCACAGCGGCAGATGTTGCTGACATTGGCATCGATGTCGGCATCACTCGGCGACGGATTGTTCTCGAGCAGCGCGGCGACGGTCATGATGATGCCGGGTTGACAGTATCCACATTGTGGAACGTCGAGTTCATCCCAAACCTGTTGTACCGGGTGGCTGCCGTCGGAAGAAAGGCCTTCGATCGTGACGATCCGTTGCGATGCTTGCACGGCGCTGACCGGCAATACGCAGGCGCGCACGGCCTCGCCATCGATATGTACGGTACAGGCACCACACACGCCGATACCGCAGCCGTATTTGCTGCCCGTCAGCCCCAGCTGATCGCGGAGAACCCACAACAGCGGGACGGACCCGTCGACGTCCAACTCGACCGATTGGCCATTTACGTTAAGGGTCTGCATCGGTGAAACATCCTCCCACACGGACCGCGAGTCCGTGGCTGCGGGTCGCAAAACCCCAGTATAGTCATTGCCGCCCAGCCAATGGCCGTCGGCGTCGCACGACGGCGAACCAACGCCCGATTCGCGCGGTGTCTGTGTGATTCCGGGCGCTCACCCGGTCTATTCTGTGACAACGAATTTCTATGGGACAGTACGTGGGCAAACTGACTGTTTTGGCAATCATTGCTTTGGTCGTGGTGACGATCGCGTGGCATTTCGGCACATCCGACGGTTCAACTCGAACGGCGCTCGCAGCGCTAGCCCCCGCCGACGGTAGGGTGTTGCCGGCCCGCAGTACGGATGGTCGGTTCGGCTTTGCGACCT
>JAGRHA010000327.1 GCA_020445205.1 Gammaproteobacteria bacterium | reverse complement strand
GGGACCGCGCCCAACAGCGCGAACACGCTGACGATCCAGCCTGCGGCGGGCGGCATGGCGGCGAGACTGGCATCGAAGCTGGAAAAGCCACCCGTCGACACCGTGGCCAGCATGTGAACGACGGCGATGAAGGCGTCACCCGTCACAGCCCATAGCGCGATGACACCCACCACGGTCATGGTGCCATACACCGTCAACAGCTGGCGCGCCTGGGTGCGTGCCGTGGTGGCGATGTTCTCGTTGTCGACCGGGTCGCTGAGACGTCGCGCCGCGGCATGGTGGCCCATCAACAACGCGACCGACAGCGCGGCGATACCGAGTCCGCCGTACCACTGCATCCACGCTCGCGTAAAATGGAAGATCGGTGCGCGATCGTCGATGCTGCCCGCCGTCGACAACCCCGTCGTCGTGATCGCCGAAACGCTTTCGAACAGCACGTCGATGTAAGGCAGGCCGCTGGCCGACAGTGGTACGGTCATCAGCAGCGGTGTGATCACGAAGGCGAGACCGACAACTACCAATGCCTCGTTTGTCTGGATCTGTTGTGGCGCAGGTTGCTGCATGCCGCGCCATGCCACCAATGCGAGGCCGGCGATGACGATGCCGAAGCGCACGCCGTAGGCGGATTCGCCGAACGCCACCGAAACACCGAAAGGCACCAGCGTCAGCAACACCAGCATCAGTGCCAGCTGACTCAGGTAATACCCCACCACGCGTGGACGAACGGCGTAGCTCAGTGCGTCGCTACTGTCAGGCATGGGGGCGTATCGGCGACGAGCGCTGGTTAGGCATGCGTGGTCGGCTGTGCAGGCATGCCGTCACGCTACGGCGATGCGGGCGGCCGGTCAACGCTGCCGTGGTGGCGATCGATGCGACGTCGCCGCTGTGATCACATATCGCGCTCGGCGAGCCAGCGTTCGAGCTTGCCACGGTCGAGTGGCCGTGCGATCAGGTATCCCTGGGCGACGTCACATCCCATGCGGGCCAGCATGTCGAGCGAGCCGATATTTTCGACGCCCTCGCCGATGATGTGCATGCCGAGGTCATGGCCGAGATTGATTGCTGATCGTACGATCGCCATGTTCGACTTGTCCTCTTCGAGTTCGCAGATGAACGATTTGTCGATCTTGAGGAAATCGGCGTTGTAGGCCTTGAGATAGGCGAGTGAGGAGAAGCCGGTGCCGAAATCGTCCACTGCCACTTTGACCTGTTTCTGTCGCAGCGCCTCGAGCACGGTTTTCGCTTTGCGATGGTCGTCGATCAGCACGTTCTCGGTGATCTCGACCTGCAGACGTTCCGGCGGGAAGTGTGTCTCATCGAGCACACGCAGGATGCGGTCGAGGAGATCGCCGTTGCGGAACTGCATCGGCGACAGGTTTATCGATACCACAAAAGTGTGGTCGCCCATGTCGTTGCAGGCCTGACGCACGATCCATTCGCCGACATCGTGCAGCAGGCCCGTCTCTTCGAGGATCGGGATGAACTCATCGGGTGGCACCATGCCGCGCTCCGGGTGGTGCCAGCGCAGCAGCGCCTCGACACCCCAGACGACACTGTCGTTCAGGCGTACGAGGGGCTGGTAATAGAGTTCGAATGCATTGCTGCTCAGGGCATCGCGCAGCGCCGCTTCCATGGCGATGCGGTCGCGTACGCTGGCACCCATCGCCGAGGCGTAGAACTGGTAACTCGTTCCGGGTATCTGTTTGGCACGCGAACGCGCCACGTCGACGTGCATCAGCAGGGTGTCGAGGTCTTCACCATCGTCGGGAAAAATCGCGACGCCGATACTGGCCGAGACATGCAGATCGGCACCTGGATGTCGGACCGGTTCCTCGAATGCCGACATCAGACGCGACAGCGTCGGCCCCAGATTGGTGTCGCTGTCGAGGCCATGATAGATGATCGCGAACTCGTCGCCACCGATGCGGGACAGCGTGTCGCTGCTTCGCAGGCAACCCTGCAAACGGCTTGCGATCTCTTTGATCACCAGGTCGCCGTTGGTGTGTCCAATCGATGCGTTGAGTACGTTGAAGCGATCGAGGTCGATCATCAGGACGGCGAAATGCTCGCCTGACCGTTTGCCCTCGGCAATGCTGTGCGTGAGGCGGTCCCAGAACAGCACGCGGTTCGGCAGGTCGGTCAGACGGTCATAGTGGGCGAAATAACTGATCCTTGCTTCCGCCTCGATGCGCGCAGTGACATCCTGGACGGTACCTTCCATGACCACGACACCGTGGATGTTACGCCGTTCCACGAGCAGATGCAGGTTGCAGACCCGGCCGAGCTCGTTCACCAATCTGAACTCGATATCGGCGCTGTTGCCTTCGGTGAACACCTTGCGCAAGGTGCGAAACACCAATCGCCGGTCCTGTCGATGGATGCGGGCGCTCAGCGTCTGCAGGCTCACCCGTTCGGAGTCGAAACCGAGATCCCTGGCGAGGCTGACCGACATCGACACGGTGTCGTTGGCGGGATCGAAGTACCAGTGGCCGAGACGCGCGAGTTGTTGCGCATGTGCGAGGCGTGCTTCGCTGGCGCGCAGCTGCTCCTCCTGCTTCTTGGTGCGCAGTGCGTAGTTCAGGCGTTGTGCGAGCAGCGCCCAGTTGATCGGCTTGGTAATGAAATCCGTGGCACCTGAGTCGAACGCCAGCTGTACCGAGACGATGTCATCGAGTGCGGTGAGCATCAGGATCGGTACATGCGAACCGTTGACCAGTGTGCGGATGGCTCTGCAGGTATCGAAGCCGTTCATGTCCGGCATGCGGACGTCGAGCAGAATGAGGTCCGGCATCTGCTGCTTGACGTGGTCGAGGCCGGCCCCGCCATTCGGGGCTTCAGACACGTGGTAGCCGGATTGCTCCAATACCTGCCTTACCATCATGCGCGTAACCGATTCATCGTCGATGATCAGTACGTTCTCGCGCTTGTCGGTGTGGTTGTCGTTCGTCATCGATCGGTTCCATCGTGCTGCAGGACATCGGCTGCGGCGACCACACGACGGCCCTCGAGCAGCAGGGTTTTCAATATATCGTCGTCAGGGCACTGATCCTGAAGAACGCGTTCCACCTGCCCAGCGATCTGGAGCAAGCGGTTCGCACCAAAGTCGCCGGCATTGTTCTTCACCCGATGTACGGCTTCGCGCATGGTGGCGAAGTCGCTTTCTCCGGCAGCATTCTCGATGCGCTCGAGTTGTTCACTCATTGCCGCCCGGAACTGGCCCAGGAGCACGGCGAACTTTTCGCCCATCATGGCACGGATTTCGGTGATCTTCTCGGCGTCTAATGGTCCGTCACGCAGTGCGCCGTTGCCGTTGGACGGTGCTGGTGGCGAAAGCCAGCGGAAGATCATGTTGCTCAGCGATTCCTGGCTGAACGGTTTGACGAGGTAGTCGTCCATACCGGCCGCGATGCAGCGCTCGCGGTCCTGCGGCAGTGCGTGCGCGGTCAACGCGATGATCGGCGTATGTCGTCGCTGCTCGACCCGTTCCTGGTCGAGAATGCGGCGTGTCGCTTCATAACCGTCCATCTCCGGCATCTGCACATCCATGAGTATCACGTCGAAGTCGCCGGTCCGTGCGAGTTCGACCGCTTCGGCACCGTTTGCCGCGCTCTGCACGTCGAGCCCGCGCTGTCTCAACATCTCCAGTGCCAAAGACTGGCTGACGGGATTGTCCTCGGCCAGCAATACCTTCTCACCATTGAAATTGACTTTGCCGTTGTGCGGCTTGGGCGGTGACCCATAGGTGTTGAGTTCACCGAGAGTGGTCGCGATTGCATCATGCAGATCGGATTGCCGGAGCGGTTTGTTCAGCCAGATGTCCACCAACACTTCACCATCGACCTGCTCCGAGTAGTTCTCGGAACTCACCATGATCAAACGGGTGCGGCGCAGCTTCTCGTCTTCGCGCACGCGCCGTGCGAGTTCGAGTCCACTCATGCCGGGCATGCGGTAGTCAAGGATCGCCAGGTCGTAGGGCTGATCGCTGGCGGCGGAGTCCTGCATCTTGGCAAGCGCCTCGAAGCCGTCCGACGCACTGCCGGGGCTGCTGCCCCAACTTGCGAGATAGCGGTGCATGATGATGCGGTTGGTTGCGTTGTCGTCGACGATGAGCATGCGCCGGCCGGTGAAGTCCTGGTCATGCGCCGCCGTGTCGCGTCGGGTCACGGCTTCGAACGGCAGGCGGAACCAGAAGGTCGAGCCTGTACCCTCGCGACTGACCACGCCGATCTCGCCGTTCATCAGTTCGACGAGGCGGCGCGAGATGCTCAGGCCGAGGCCGGTACCACCGAATCGTCGACTGGTGCTGCCATCGGCCTGGCTGAATGCCTCGAACAGGTGTTCGCGCTTGTCCTCGGCAACGCCGATGCCCGTGTCGCGCACCTCGAACAGCACGCTTGTGACGTCTTCTCCGCCGAGATCGACACTGACATTGACGACGATTTCGCCACGCTCCGTGAACTTGACGGCATTGCCCACCAGGTTGATCAGGATCTGGCGCAAGCGAATCGGATCGCCGCGCAGCAGATCGGGGACTTCCGGTGAGATGTAACTGACCAGCTCCAGTCCTTTGTCGAAGGCGCTCTGACCCAGCATGGCGATCACGTCTTCGACGGCCTTGCGTGATTCGAACTCGAGCTTTTCGATGCGCAACTTTCCGGCTTCGAGGCGTGAGAAATCGAGGATCTCGTCGATGACGGTTAGAAGCACGTCGGCCGAACTGTTGGCGGTTTCGAGATAGCGCTTTTGCACCCGGTTGAGCGGTGTGTCGCGCATCATCTCGAGTGCGCCGAGCACGCCATGCATTGGTGTGCGGATCTCGTGACTCATGTTGGCCAGGAACTGCGATTTCGCCGCTGCAGCTTCTTCTGCGACCTCCTTCGCGCGCTGCAGTGCCAGCTCTTTCTGTTTGCGTTCGGTGATGTCGTGGATCACGCCAATGAAGTGACGGTGGTCGCCATCGAGCATCTCGCTGACGCGCAGGGCAATCGGGAATGCGTGGCCATCGGCATGGCGCGCTTCGAACTCACGCTCCTTGCCGACGATGTGGGATTCCCCGGTGTCACGGTAACGGCGCAGGTATTCGTCGTGCTGCGCCTGGTGTGGCTGCGGCACCAGAATGGAGACATTCTGACCGATTACGTCGTCGGCACGATGACCGAACATCTTCTCGGCGCCGAGGTTGAAGGATTCGATGATACCGAAGGTGTCGGTCACGATGATGGCGTCGTGTGTCGAATCCAGCACACCACGCAGGCGAGCCTCCTGATTCGCGATCTCGTGCTGATTCTCGACGCGCTCGGTGACGTCGTTTTGCAGTCCGACGAAGTGTGTCAGTTCACCTTCGGCGTTGCGGATCGGGGTGATCTGCAGGTCGTTCCAGAACGGGACGCCGTCGGCACGGTAGTTCTTGATCAGTATCTGCACGTCTTCGCCGTTGCCGAGAGCGTGCCGGATCGTGGCGCTGGCTTCGGGGTCGGTGTCGGCGCCCTGCAGAAAGCGGCAGTTGCGGCCAATCACCTCGTCGGTACGGTATCCCGTGATCTTCTCGAATGCCGGGTTGACGTACACCAACGGCAGGTCGGGTTGTTTCGCGTCGGCGATGACGACGCCGGCACGTGTGGTGTCCAATACCCGTTCCTGCAGACGTAGTTCCACCTCGACGCTTTTGCGTTCACTGATGTCACGCACGACGGCGATCAGCGCTGTCTCGCTTTGTTGAACGCTGTGGCTCAGTGTCAATTCCATCGGGAAGCGTTGTCCGCTGCTGCGGATGCCGGTGACTTCGTGTGTGCTTCCCCAGACCGACGACGTGGTGTCGTGCAGCAGTGCTTCTATGGCTTGCCAATCCTCGTTCGCGATCATCGATGCGAGACGCGGGGTGTCCGGCGTTTCATCACCAAGTCCGAAGATGGCTCGCGCGGCCGGGTTTCGTTCCATGACGCGGCCGTCGGAATCCGTGAGCATGATGCCGTCGGTGATGTTCTCGAGGATCGTGCGCAGGTTGCGTTCGCGGTCGGCCGTTTCTTCGTAGGCGAGCTTTATCCTTGACGACATGAGATTGAACGCGCGTGCCGTCGCGCCGAGCTCGTCGTCGCCGCGAACCGGCACCTGATGTCCCCATTCGCCCCGTGCGATGCGTTGTGCGCCGTCGGCGAGATTCGACAGTTGCCGCGTGAGGTAGAGGCCGAGCACGAACGAGAACAGTGCGACCAGCGCCATCTCGACCAGTGCGATGCTGATGCCGAACTGCCGTGCATCGGCGATCACGCGGCGTAGCGCGTCGACCGAAAGCCCGGCCTGCACAGTGCCGAAGTGACTGCCGGCTTCGACGATTCTGGCGTAGGTGTCGAACACGCCGTCGTCGACGTCGGCGAGGGTCACATCGGTTTTGAACGATCGCTGCAGCATGTCGTCGGCGCCGGCACTCGCGAGCACACGGTCGTTGTAGTCGAGTACGCGCGCATAGGTCACGCCCGGGAAGGTCATGACCTCCGCGACGAAGCTCTCCAACGAGGCGAGGTCACTGGCGAGAACGGCATCTTTGACGGTAACCGCAAACGCGTCGATCGTGGCCTGCACGCGTTGTACGAATTCACGTTGGTTGGAGTCTTCGATATAGCGCAGTCCGCTCCATACCAGCACGTAGAGCAGAACGGCCTCGATCAGGGCGATTCCGATAATCGTCTTGGAGCGAAACGACATCTGTGGTGTTCCCGGTTCAGTCGCGTACAAGTTCGTCGAGCAGCTGGATGCCGAGGGCGCGCACATCGTTCCAGTCACTGTCATGCGCCGGCACGATGGACTTCATACGCAGCGCATCGAGCAGCCGACGTCCCTGCTCGTCCTCGTGCATCGTCGCCATGGCATGTTGCAGGCGGTCGACGATACCGATAGGCATGTTCGGGCTGGCGGCGAAGGCATGCGGCGTGTAGCCGTCGGTAGTCCACAGAATGCGTAGTTGGTCGCGGATCTCGGGGTCGATGCTGTTGAGCGTTCTTTCCACGCCGCCGCCCGCGGAGTAGAGCCCTTTGGCAACGCTGCGGTAAACCGAGTCGTGCGATTCGACGTAGGCCGGCTCAAAATCGATTCCGGCATTCTTCAAATGCGCGCGCGGCAGCACGCTGGCCG
>JAGRHA010000326.1 GCA_020445205.1 Gammaproteobacteria bacterium | reverse complement strand
CTCAAGCTGATCGTCGACCTGATGTACGAGGGCGGCATCGCCAACATGAACTACTCGATCTCGAACAATGCCGAGTACGGTGAGTACGTCACGGGGCCGGAAGTGATCAACGAGCAGAGCCGGGCGGCGATGCGTCAGGCATTGAAGAACATCCAGACGGGCGCCTATGCGAAGAAGTTCATCCTCGAAGGGATGTCGGGTTATCCGGAAATGACCGCACATCGTCGCAACAACGCCGCGCACCAGATCGAGGTGGTCGGTGAGCGTCTGCGCGGCATGATGCCGTGGATCCAGAAGATCGTCGACAAGTCGAAAAACTGATCCACATCGCCGGTGCAAATCGACCGGCCATGTCGACGTTGAATCGAGGCGGGAACTGTAAGGGTTCCCGCTTTTTTTCTGCCGCTGATCGTTGCATGTCGCCGCGCGGGCAAGCGTCTCGCTGAACTATAATCCCGCCATGGAACACGAACCGGCCCAAGTCACGGATCTCGAACACGAACGACCGAAGCGTGCGCGAGGCATCTATCTACTGCCCAACCTGTTTACCACGGCGGCCCTGTTCGCCGGCTTCTATGCCGTGCTCGCGGCAATGAACGACCAGTTCGAAAAGGCCGCGATCGCCGTGTTCGTCGCCATGATCCTGGATGGCCTCGACGGCCGCGTGGCGCGCCTGACCAACACACAGACCGCGTTCGGCGCCGAGTACGACAGCCTGTCGGACATGGTTGCGTTTGGGCTCGCACCCTCGCTCGTGATGTACGAATGGGGTTTGCACTTCCTCGGCAAGCTGGGCTGGCTGGCGGCCTTCATCTATACCGCTGGTGCCGCACTGCGCCTGGCGCGGTTCAATTCGCAACTCGATACTGCGGACAAGCGCTATTTCACGGGCCTGCCGAGCCCGTCCGCGGCGGCGATCCTTGCCGGCTTCGTCTGGGTGGCGTTCGACAACACGCTGACGGGCGAGGCGTTCGCATGGCCCGCACTGGTCATGACGGCGGGTGCCGGCCTGCTCATGGTCAGCAATATCCGCTACCACAGTTTCAAGCAGATCGATTTGCGCGGCAAAGTGCCGTTCGTCGTCGTCGTCGCCGTGATGCTGGCGTTCGCGGTCATCCTGACCGAGCCGCCGATGGTCCTGTTCGGCTTGTTCTTCGCGTACACGCTGTCCGGCCCATTGCTGGCGCTCAAGCGCAAGATGAGTAAACCGGCACCGGCGGATGCGTCGACAGGTGAAGAGGGCGGCTAGCGCAGCCCCAGTGCGCGGCCGGTATCGGCGCGCCGGCTTCCCCCCACGCTTGCCAGTACATACACGCGTTTCGCGGCCTCCGCCGCGAGCATTCTTCGTGCTACAGTTTTCCGATTGTCATGCCGTGAGCGGCCGCCACTGATGGCCGCCCGATTCGGCCGGAGGCCCAATGAGCAAAGACCGCCTGATCATCTTCGATACCACGTTGCGCGACGGCGAACAGAGTCCGGGCGCGTCGATGACGCGCGATGAAAAGGTACGTATCGCCAAGTTGCTCGAGAAGATGCGCGTCGATGTCATCGAAGCCGGATTTCCGATCGCGAGTCCGGGCGATTTCGAGGCCGTGCAGGCCGTCGCCAACGCGGTCAAGGATTCCACGGTGTGCGGTCTCGCGCGCGCCCTCGAGGCCGACATCGCGCGCGCAGGCGAAGCGCTGCAGGGCGCGAACTCCGGTCGCATTCACACCTTCATCGCCACTTCACCGGTACATATGGAGCGCAAACTGCGCATGACGCCCGACCAGGTCGTCGAACAGGCCATTTGGGCCGTGAAACGTGCGCGGGCGTTCACCGACAACGTGGAGTTTTCCGCAGAAGATGCCGGCCGTTCGGAGCTGGATTTTCTTTGCCGAATCTTCGAGGCCGTGATCGATGCCGGCGCGACGACGATCAACGTCCCTGACACGGTCGGCTACAACCTGCCGACACAGTTCGGCGACACCATGCGTCAGTTGCTCGAACGCATCCCGAATGCCGACAAGGCGGTATTCTCGGTGCATTGCCACAACGATCTCGGGCTGGCCGTGGCGAATTCGCTGTCGGCCGTCATGAACGGTGCGCGCCAGGTCGAATGCACGATCAACGGTCTCGGTGAGCGCGCCGGCAACGCCTCGCTGGAAGAGATCGTGATGGCGGTGCGTACGCGCCAGGACGTGTTCGGCTGTGACACGGGTCTCGATACGACGCAGATCGTCGCCTGCTCGAAACTGGTTTCCAATATTACGGGTTTCCCCGTGCAACCGAACAAGGCGATCGTCGGCGCCAACGCCTTCGCCCATGAATCGGGTATTCACCAGGACGGCGTGCTCAAGCACCGCGAAACCTACGAGATCATGCGCGCAGAGGATGTGGGTTGGACACAGAATCGCATGGTCCTGGGCAAGCATTCCGGGCG
>JAGRHA010000044.1 GCA_020445205.1 Gammaproteobacteria bacterium | reverse complement strand
GCGCACGATATCGACGAACTGCGACTCGCATGGCACAAGGCCGCCGAGTACGACAGTCAAGTGATGGCCGAAAGCTGGGTTACAGGTGCCGAGTACACGGGTGCGATCCTCGGCCGCGAAGCGCTGCCGCTGATCAAGCTCGAGACACCGCACGTGTTCTACGACTACGACGCCAAGTATCACGCCGATGATACCCGCTACCTGGTGCCGTGCGGCCTTGATGCCGAGGCCGAGGATGAGCTCAAGACGCTCGTTGTACGCGCCTTTGATGCCGTCGGTGCCGAGGGCTGGGGGCGCGTCGACATCCTCACGGACGACGACGGCAGGCCCTGGGTGATAGAGGTCAACACGGTACCGGGAATGACGGGGCACAGTCTCGTACCGATGGCGGCGAAGGCGGTTGGCATCGATTTCGATGAGCTGGTGTGGCGCATTCTGGCGCAGACGATGGAGACGCGTTGATGGCGACGACACGCAAATCCTCGTCGTCCAAGCGTGCACAACCTGTGCCGAGGACCGTGCGTTGGTCGGCATTTGCGGGTGTGTTTGGGCTGCTGTCGATGATTGGTGTCGCGGTCGCGGGTTATGACTATCTGTCGCAACCGGGTCGTCTGCCGTTGAAGGTCGTCGACGTCAAAGGCGAGTTCCAGAACCTCACGCAGACAGCCGTGCGAGACGCCGCCAACCGCGTGATCGATGGTGGTTTCTTCAGCTGCGACATGCAGAAACTGCGTGCGGCCATTCTGGCGATGCCATGGGTGGACGACGTGAGTATTCGCCGCGTCTGGCCGGACAAACTCAGCATGACGGTGACCGAGCACGTACCGCTCGCGCGTTGGGGTGATGATGCGTTGATCAGTGTACGCGGCCAGGTGTTTCGGCCCGAAGCAATGACCGGGCACGAGAACCTGGTGGTGTTGCAGGGTCCGGACGGCAGCGAGCAACGTGTGGTCGAGTTCTTCCGTGCGGCAGTCGTGCCGACACGTTCACGCAACCTGCAGATTCGCGCGATCGAACTCGATCAGCGGCGTCACTGGTGGATGCACTTCGACGGCGGCTTGACCGTGTCGCTGGGGCGCGAAGAGTACGAACGCCGGCTGGCGCAGTTTCTGCGCGTGTATCCGAACTTGATCGCCGATCCGGAACATGTGCCCGAGCGAGTGGATATGCGTTACGCACACGGTTTTGCCGTGCGCTGGCGCGATAACGATAAGGCGACTGCGGGTGCTACAGCACCGGCGTTGCGGGAAAAGGTCTGATGGTCAAGCGCACTGACAAAAACATCATCGTCGGACTCGATATCGGCACCTCGAAGGTGGTGGCGATCGTCGGCGAGGTGAAGCAGGACAACGAGATTGAGATCATCGGTATCGGCTCGCATCCGTCGCGCGGCCTGAAGAAAGGCGTCGTCGTGAATATCGAATCGACGGTGCAGTCGATTCAACGTGCGGTGGAAGAGGCCGAGCTCATGGCCGGCGTCGAGATCGATTCGGTATTCGCCGGTATCGCGGGAAGTCACGTCTCGAGCCTGAACTCTGATGGCATCGTTCCGATCAAGGACGGCGAGGTCTCGCATTCGGATGTCGAACGGGTGATCGATGCGGCACGTGCTGTCGCAATTCCGGCGGACCAGAAGATCCTGCACATCCTTCCGCAGGAATTCATCATCGATAACCAGGAAGGGATCCATGACCCGGTGGGTATGTCCGGGGTGCGGCTCGAGGCGCGCGTGCACATGGTCACGGGTGCGGTCAGTGCAGCGCAGAACATCATCAAGTGCGTGCGTCGCTGCGGGCTCGAGGTCGAGGACCTGATTCTCGAACAGCTGGCATCGAGTTACTCGGTGCTCGAAGAAGACGAAAAGGATCTGGGCGTGTGCCTCGTTGACATCGGTGGCGGCACCACGGATATCGCCGTCTTCACGGGTGGTTCGATTCGTCATACCGCGGTGATCCCGATCGCCGGTGATCAGGTGACCAACGACATTGCCGTCGCGTTGCGTACACCGACCCAGCACGCCGACGAGATCAAGCTCAAGTACGCCTGTGCATTGACCCAGTTGGCCAGTCCCGACGAGACCATCGAAGTACCGAGTATCGGCGACCGGCCGCCGCGACGACTCAGCCGGCAGACGCTCGCCGAAGTGGTGGAGCCGCGTTACGAAGAACTGCTGACGCTGATCCAAGGCGAATTGCGGCGTTCGGGTTACGAAGATCTGGTCGCCGGTGGCGTCGTGCTCACGGGTGGCAGCGCGAAGATGGAGGGTCTTATCGACCTTGCAGAAGAAGTTTTTCACATGCCGGTGCGCCTGGGCATTCCCCAGTACGTCACCGGGCTGGTGGATGTGGTGCGCAATCCGATCCATGCGACCGGGGTTGGGTTGTTGCTTTTCGGTCACCGCAATCGTGCGGTGAGGGTGCCGGAAAGCATCGGCGGCGGCGGAATCAAATCAGTCTGGGGCCGGATGAAGAGCTGGTTCCAGGGAAATTTTTAACTCAGGTAGGCAAACAAGCCACGCAGATCCGGACATCGGGTGCGACGGGTCAGTAGGCAGGAGGAATCAACATGTTCGAATTGATGGATGTGGACAGCCAGAATGCGGTCATCAAGGTCATCGGTGTGGGCGGCGGCGGTGGAAACGCCGTCAACCACATGCTGCGTTCCAGTATTGAAGGCGTGGAGTTCATCTGCGCCAACACTGATGCACAGGCGCTGAAGAACACCGAGGTGCGCACGGCACTGCAACTCGGATCGAACGTTACGCGCGGACTCGGTGCGGGTGCCAATCCCGATCGCGGCTTCGACGCCGCGATGGAGGATCGCGACCGTATCTACGAGGCGCTCGAGGGAGCCGACATGGTGTTCATCACGGCCGGCATGGGGGGCGGTACCGGTACGGGCGCGGCGCCCGTGGTCGCCGAAGTGGCGAAGGAGCTCGGTATCCTCACGGTCGCGGTCGTGACCAAGCCGTTTTCGTTTGAAGGTGGCAAGCGTCTGAAGATTGCCGAAGAGGGTATCGCCAAGCTAACCGAGAGCGTCGATTCGTTGATTACGATTCCGAACGAAAAACT